>CALFUK010000074.1 GCA_937929945.1 uncultured Saprospiraceae bacterium | reverse complement strand
GTCAAATCTCCAAAACATAATATTTCTGCCGTTTGGCTGACTGTGCATGTCGGTGCCAATGGTGCTGCTATGACGACTTCACTGCATTCTACAGTACAATCATTCGCATCTGTTATGATGACCGTGTATGCACCAGCTACCAGTCCTGTAAAGATACCAGTCGCATTTGTTTCTAATCCATTACCAGAATATGAGTAGGGTCCAACTCCTCCAGTGGCTGTCGCCGTGATCGTGCCATCCATAGCCCCGCAGTCTGATTCATCAGTAGCCACCGCCGTACATTCTAATGCGTCAGGCTCTGTGATTGTGACTGTACAAACAGATATGCAAGCAGTGTTATCAGGATCTCTGACTGTCACTGCGTATGGTCCTGCACCGAGACCACTAAAGACACCACTTGGTTGGAATATAGTACCATCAATACTGAATTCATAATTGCCAGAACCGTCAGCACCAGTGGCCGTTATTTCTCCCGTTAGATCACCATTACAAAGTATTGAGTTCGTTTCGACAAGCGTACATGTGGGTGCTGTCGGAGTGAAAATAACTACTTCTGAGCAGTCTACAACGCATCCGTTAGCATCAGTAATCGTAACTGTATAACTTCCTGATGTCAATCCTGTGAATTGACCCGTCATATTAGTCGTGAGGCTTGCACCTGAAAAGGTGTAAGGCCCTGTGCCACCAGTAGCACTTGCCGTGATCGTTCCATCAGCCGCACCACAATCAGTCTCGTCAGTTGCGACGACTGAACAACTTAATAGTGGAGGTTCTGTTATCGTAATTGCACAGGTAGACATACAGACTGTATTGTCTGGTTCTCTTATCGTAATGGTATATGATCCTGCTGCTAAGCCACTAAAGACTCCGCTATCTTGAAATGCTATGCCGTCTATGCTATATTCGTAGACTCCTCTACCTCCTGCACCTGCTGCTTCAATCTCTCCCGTCAGATCACCATTACAAAGAATGAAAGATGTCTGTGATATCATACACGAGATAGGTTCGGGCTGATCAATCATCACAGAACACACAGATTCACAATTATTTGTATCTGTGATTGTTACGAAGACTTCTCCGAATCCTAAGCCTGAAGCTGTCGAACCTGAACCAGTCATCATCGCGTCACCAGCTGACCAAGTATAAGTAAATCCTGGTGTACCCCCTGAAGGAAATACCTGAGCAATGGCATCCATATCGCCAAAACAATCCAGTTCTTCTATTACATTAATATTACAATTCAATTCGTCAGGCTCCATGATTGTCACGCTACATGTCGTGGTACAATTATTTGCATCAGTGACTGTAGCTGTATAGTCTCCTGCTGCAAGTCCTGTAGCTGTAGCTGTCGTCTGCCCATCAGACCATAAGAAAGTATAGCCAGGCAATCCTCCAGTCGGAGCTATCGTAGCAGAACCATCACTAAATCCATTGCAACTAACATTTTCATCCACACTAATGGAGCAAAGTAAGTCAGATGTCTCCAGGATGGTCGTCATGCATGTGGTGGTACAATCGTTAACGTCTGTAACCGTCACTGTATGAGGTCCTGCACCTAACATGGTCGCTACAGCACCTATTTCTCCATTATCCCAAAGATAGGTAAATGGTCCTGTGCCTCCATTTGGTACAGCTTCAGCAGAACCATTGAATTCTCCTGTACAGAGTACATTATTGATCACATTGACATTACAAGCGAGTACTTCGGGTTCGATGATAGTTATACTGCATGATGTCACACAGCCATTCGCATCAGTCACTGTCACAAAAGTTTCACCTGGATCTAATCCCGTAGCGGTCACAGTGGTCTGCCCGTCATCCCATAAGAAGGTATATCCTGGTGTGCCTCCTGCAGTAATTACTGTAGCAGATCCATCATTATCACCATTACAAGCAATGTTATTTTCTAAGGCTACTTGGCAGCTTAGCTCTGGTGGTTCTACTACTGTGATAGTACCAATTATGGCGCAATCATTGGCATCAGTGACTGTAACCATTGATTCGCCCGCATCCAAATTAGTTGCTACCGCAGTAGTCTGCCCATCATCCCAGAGATAGGTATATGGGAACGTACCTCCATTGACGATCGCCTCGACTGATCCATCACTAAATCCATTGCAACTGACCGATTCAAGGGCATTGACCACAATTGTTAGTTGATCAGGTTCAGAGATAGATATTGCACATACGGTAGTACAATTGTTTACATCTGTTACTGTAGCCGAATAGTCTCCAGCGACAAGCCCCGTGGCGGTCGCGGTAGTCTGCCCATTTGACCATAAAAAGGTATAGCCAGGTGCTCCTCCCATTGGGACGATTGTAGCTGAGCCATCAGCAAAGCCATTACAGCTAACATTATTTTCTAAAGTTATTTCACAAGTCAACGTAGTCGTCTCTAATATGGTAACCATACAAGTCGTGGTACACATATTAATGTCTGTCACTGTGACCGTATGAGGCCCAGCATCCAGCATTGTTGCTATTTTAGTTGTTTCTCCATTATCCCATAAGTAGCCATAGGCAGGCGTCCCGCCCGTAGGATTAGCTTCTGCTGATCCGGTCAGGTCACCAGCACAGGGTACATTATTAAGGATATTGACGGTACATGTCAACTCAGTAGGCTGGTTTATTGCTGCGCTACAGACTGTTTGGCACATATTAGCATCTGTCACAGTCACTGGAGTGACACCAGCTGAAAGCATGACAGCTGTTTGGCTGGTTTCGCCATTGCCCCAAGCATATGTATACGGCGCTGTACCTCCGTTCGGAACTGCCGTAGCTGATCCATCACTATCCCCAAAACAAGAAACATCATCTCCAGCTGTAACCGAACAAGTCAGCAGAGCGGGTTGGCTTATAGTAATCTCACATCTGGTCTGACACATATTCGCATCAGTGACTGTTACTGCATTCACGCCTGGCAAGAGATTATTCGCTGTGATTGTAGATTCTCCATTGCTCCATGCAAATGTAAATCCAGGGGTGCCTCCTTCTACCTCGACAGTAGCCGAACCATTGTTGTCTCCATTGCACAGGATATCACTTATCAAAACAACTGAACAGGACAAAAGCTCTGGATTTGTAATAGTTACATCACAGACTACCTCACAATTATTCGCATCGGTAACTGTGACAGTATGAAGACCTGGAGAAAGCATCGTAGCTATCTTTGTGGTTTCATTATTGTCCCAGATATAGGTATAGGGCGCCTCTCCGCCAATGACATTCGCGTCAGCTGAACCATCATTAGTATCGAAGCATGACGTCGGACTGACTTCAGTGACATCACATTCTATTTCTGGACATTGCTGCAGGCACTCAGTAGAATTAAGGGCGATACTCGAGATATTACCTGGTACATTTTCAAATGCTGCTACAGCCACTGGCATTTGCTGTGAGGCGTCGCATATGCTCGGTGGAGTGATTCTATATATCGTATCCATCTGTCCTCCTTCATCTGACTCGAAGTATACAGAACCATCTGGACCAAAGGAAAAACTCGATGCGTTAATGGGTGGTCCAGCTAATGGCGCAAGAAAGTAACAGAAATTCGTTAAACCAGTGGATGGTTCAATATTGTAAACTACTTTACTGTCGTCATCAACTCCATAAAATATGAGATTGGGATCATTAGGATCAGAATTAGGATCTATTGCAATCCCATCTAAATTTGTAATCGTTCCATTGAGATCTACTGAAGTCAGAATCATTCCTGTCAATGGGTCTATGGAATACAGGGTGCCTGGAAAGCCTGTATCTAAAACCCACAAGACGGCCATACCATTAGCGAACTGAAGTTCTGCTCCTGATACAGGTGAAGGTATCGTGGTATTGCCTACAAGGGTAACATTATCGCCATTGCAAGGAGCGTTGACATCGATATAGTATAAATCAGGTCCATCAAAAACATAAAATCGCATCGTGCCAGGATCATAAGCTGATCCGCCTGGGCTCGGAGTGAATGGATTTCCCATGAACTGCATGTTGCATGTGATCACATCCATTGGATTAATTGGATCAGGATTTATAATGACGTATTGAGAAGTACCTTCGATGAGTCCATAACCCACGGGTGGTGCGTCACAATCCTGAGCAATCAGAAATGAATATGAAAAGAATAACAATACGAAGGCCATCATAGATCGCAGGATATAGTCCAAACGATCAGGCAAGTGGCTCAAAAATTTTAATTCATCTCGGATCATTATCACCTTCAGTGTTTATATCGGTTATAGGTATAATAGTGCAGAGACGAAATTTTAGAGCAAAAAGAATTCGAATAAGATGACTCGAAAAGCTCATAAAAAGCTGGGATTCTGCATAATGTGTAAAAATCGCTCTTTTATGAGCTACACTGTTAGTTAGGCATATGGTATTTTAAACATAGATATATTTTTAATGCTTATTACACTGTAATTCAATACATTATACTTAATGATCACAATTAATATGATCTTGTTTTCATACAATTTAACTCATAGATAAAATATGATAATATGACGCATATTAGATGTCATGTATTAATATTTGGACATTTTATTAGAATACTACTAATTAAAAAACGTGTAATCGAAAATATTTAAATTATACAGCCTATATAAGAAACGAATCGTAACTTTCAGTTCAATTAAACTACATTAAAGATTCGTGTCATGAGTAAAAAGTGTCTTGAATGCGGCGATAGTATACAAGGTCGAATGGACAAGAAATTTTGCTCCGATCAATGTCGCTCTTCGTACAATAATCGGCTGAACAGCGACAGCACTAATTTCATGAGAAACATAAATAATATCCTTCGAAAAAATAGAAGAATATTAGCCTCACTCAATCCTAATGGCAAGACTAAAATATCCAAAGAGGAACTAGACAGCCAAGGGTTCAGATTCAGTTACTACACAAATGAATACATCACAAAATCAGGTAATGTCTATCACTTCTGCTACGACCAGGGAATTATGAAGCTTGATAACGACAAATTTGCCATAGTACAAAGAAAAAAATACGTCGATTGATGAATGAGAAATTTGCCCACATCGTTTTCTTTTGGCTAAAAGAAGGCACATCAGAAACAGAAAGATTAAACTTTGAAGATAGCCTTAGAAAGCTTGGCACTTCCGTCTGCACCAGTGCATATCACTGGGGAAAGCCTTTAGACATACCCAAAAGAGGAGTAGTAGATCAGTCCTATGACTATTCGATCACCTCGTTCTTTGATAATTTGGAGGCACATGAGACCTATCAATCTACTGACCCAGTGCATATGGATTTCATTGAGACGAATAAGCATTTATGGAAAGAAGTGAAGGTGTTTGATTCTACCCTATCTTAAGAAATAATAACACTGAAATTTACGTAAGCGCGTCACCTCTACCAGGGAGAACTCAGAATCTTCCTATAGTAGAAATTACATCTATATACGCAAAAAAGCGCCCTGAGATAACCATCCCAAGGCGCCACCAATTAATCCCGAAATGAACGTGCAGATAAGTTCTGCAAGACTTCGGAGTCACCCAATACTTCTTAGCCTAAGCGCTTGTCTCTATCAAACCACTCAGATTCTATATTTCTCTGGAGTCTTCTGGTATATCTATCGATAATAGTCCTTTCGTGAAAAGACACCCTATTATCAGCATATGCAAATCGCATCTCTCTGATGAGTCGATCAAAATCATTTTCTAATTTCCAGACTTCATTCCTTGTCAAATTTCCAGTCCTGTAACCTCGATTCATTACATCTGAAAACGAGTAGGATAAAACTCTTATATCGTAGGAAGCACCAGATAGACTTGATGATCCATAATTTGCAAATGCTGGTGTGACATATCGCCCTGTATTTTGCGGAGGACAAATTTGTGCTGAGCCGAGAGATGTGAGAAAAAATACAAAGACTCCTATTGCTAATATTCTATTTTTCATAATTTTAATTTTTAAACATGTATTATCAAATACACTTATAAAACCACCATAAAGCCCTCTGCAAATCCTCGAAACAGTGAATTAATCATTTATTAACTAAGGATGATAACAAGCTGTTAAAATGGAATTTTTCAAAATTAGCTCATGATTCACTATAATTTTGGCTCTTCTAAAGATGTAGCATCAATAGCTCAGCTACACGCTGAGAATTGGCAAAAGTACTACAGAGGCGCGCTAAGAGAGGACTACCTTGACCAAGAAGTCCACGAAGAACGACGTTTAGCTTGGTCGCAGAGACTGGCAAAAGAACAAGCAGGAAGATGCCTGATTACAGCTCGTCAAAATGAAAAATTAGTGGGGTTCGCTTACAGTTTTTTGGATTATGATGAACAAGGAAGCTACCTCGACAATCTTCATGTCAATGAAGCGTATCACGGTCGAGGTGTAGGTAGAAGATTAATGGCTAAGTCCGCCCAATGGCTAATCGATCAAGACTCTAAGCGTCCTTACTATCTATGGGTACTGGATTCTAACAAGAGCGCTATCGAATTTTACGAAAGAATGCAAGGGAAAAACAGTGGTACTGATATGCACACCATGCCAGACGGATCAGCATGTCGATGTTTGAGATATGTTTGGGAGGACTTAGAGTCCTTGGCTGCTCGTACATAATAAGCCTTTACGCTTATTTCAGAGTTTCCAGTGCTTTCCTTACATATACCTGGGCAATGTGTTTTCTGTATTTTTCTGATGCGTAGTGGTCGCTTAAGACATCTACATGGTCAGTGGCTCTTGCAGCAGCTCTATCTATCGACTCATCAGATACGACTTGCCCCATTAGCTCATCCTCGACACCGTGCGCTCTATAAGCCATTTCCGATACACCAGTGACCGCTACTTTTATATTACCTACTTCACCTTCTGCAGCATTCTTGACGACTGCACATCCCACAATCGCGAATCGAGATGCTGGCTGGACGAATTTGACATAGGTCGAAGAAGACCCTGCAGGCAGCTTTGGTATGTGTATCTCCGTGATGATTTCATCATCCGCCAAGGCAGTCTCATAAAATCCAGTAAAAAAGGACGCTGCAGGAATATCTCGCGGCCCACCCTGCCCTTGCACTCTGATTGTCGCTTCAGCCGCGATGACCAGTGCGGGCCAATCAGCTGCAGGATCAGCGTGCGCTAAGCTACCTCCAATGGTGCCAGCATTACGGACTTGTATGTCTCCGATCTGCCCAGCGCCTGATGCAATCATAGAGCATGCTCCTTTCACCAGATTAGAATGGGCTATGTCATGGTGAGTTGCCGCAGCACCGATGACTATATGATCCCCCTCATCCTTGATGCTTTTCAACTCTTCTATTCTGGAGATATCGATTAAGGTATCAGGTTGATTCAGTCTGAGTTTCATAGCTGGTAATAAGCTATGACCACCAGCCAATAGTTTAGCATCGTCGGACATCATACTAAGTGCATCACTGACTGACTCAGCTCTTTTATATTGAAATTTACTTGGTATCATTTCTACAAATTTTGAGATTAATAGTTAAGCTTGGTCCGATTGCATTGCAGACCAGACTCGCTCTGGAGTCATCGGCATTTTGACATCTTTTACTTTATGCCCTCCACTCCATAAGGCATCGATCACAGCATTCACAACTGCTGGGGTAGAACCAATTGTTCCAGCCTCCCCTGCCCCCTTCACTCCAAGTGGGTTGTGCGGACATGGTGTCACAGTCCGATCGATTTCGAAGCTCGGCAGATCGTCCGCTCGAGGCATGCAGTAATCCATATAAGACCCATTGATCAGCTGACCATTGTCATCATAGATCGCTCCTTCAAAAAGTGCTTGGCCAATACCTTGAGCCAGCCCTCCATGGATCTGACCATCGACGATCATGGGATTGATCACATTACCTACATCATCCACAGCAATGAACCGCTGTAATTCGACTTTACCCGTCGATTTATCTATCTCCACAATGGCAATGTGTGCGCCAAATGGATAAGTGAAATTAGCCGGATCATAAAAGCTAGAGAAATCTAAACCTGGCTCTAATCCTTCTGGGTAATTATGCGGGACATATGCCGTCAGAGACACATCACCAAAAGCAATTGATTTATCCGTTCCTTTCACCGTCCATTTGCCTCCAGCATAATCCAGATCATCGGCATTTGCCTCTAATAGGTGGGCTGCGATCTTCGCTCCTTTCTCCAGTACTTTATCTATACTCTTCACAATAGCGCTACCTCCGACTGCCAGACTCCTGGAACCGTAAGTACCCATACCAAAAGCCACTGATTCAGAATCTCCGTGTACGATCTCTACATCATCTAATGGTATCCCCATCCGATCCGCTACCACCTGCGCAAAGGTCGTCTCGTGGCCCTGACCATGCGAGTGAGAGCCTGTATAGACGCTTACCTTACCCGTAGGCTGCACCCTCACTTGAGCTGACTCGAAGAGCCCAGCTCTTGCGCCTAAAGCGCCAACCACAGCTGATGGAGCTATACCACATGCCTCTATATAAGTTGAAAATCCTATGCCGATTAATTTACCATTGTCTAAGGCTGATTGCTTAGCCCGGAAGTCATCATAGCCTACCATATCGAGCGCTTTCTTCAAGACAGGATCATAGTCTCCACTATCATATTGCAGCGCTACCTGTGTCATATAGCCTTCCTGCTCCACTCCATCGAATGCAGGGATAAAATTCTTGAACCGCAGCTCTGCTGGATCCATCTCCATCTCTAAGGCCGCGAGATCTATCATCCGCTCTAAGAGATATGTCGCCTCTGGTCTGCCCGCGCCCCGATAAGCATCGACGGCTGTCGTATGGGTGAATACCGCTGTGACGTCGACATTAATCACTGGAGTCGTGTATAGACCTTGCAGCAGGGTCCCATGGAGATATGTCGGTACCGCTGGAGCAAAGGTGGATAAATAAGCACCTAAGTTAGCATAGGTTTCGACTCTGAGCGCTGTGATTTTGCCATCTGCATCAAAGCCCATGTCTGCTTTAGTCACGTGGTCACGACCGTGAGCATCAGTGATGAATGCCTCACTTCTGTCTGAGGTCCACTTGACTGGTCTCCCGATTTGTTTAGAACACCAGATGACTAGTGCCTCTTCTGTATAATGGAATATCTTGCTCCCAAATCCTCCTCCTACATCTGGAGAGACTACCCTAACTTTATGCTCTGGTAGATTCAAGACAAAAGCACAAAGCAATAACCGAATCAGATGTGGATTCTGAGATGATGTATAGAGTGTATATTTATCTCCCGCTGCTTGATAGTCTCCGATGGCTGCACGAGGTTCCATGGCATTAGGGATGACTCTTTGATTTACGAATTCTAATGTGGTGACATGATGCGACGCTTCTATTGCAGCGTTGACATCTGACTTAGGATTGCCCAGCTCCCAATCAAAACAGATATTATTGGGACAGTCTTCATGCACCAATGGAGCTCCTGGCTGAGCAGCTTTCTTGGGATCTACCACTGAGTCCAATACATCATAAGATACATCCACCAGCTCTGCTGCATCTCTCGCTATCTCCTTGGACTCTGCTATCACGATTGCGACTGCATCTCCTAGGTGTTTGACTTTGTCCGCGACAAGGAGTGGATGTGGAGGTTCTTTCATGATATCTCCATTCTTAAAATTCACCTGCCATCCGCAGGGCACGCCTGCGATGCCGCTATCTGCAAAGTCTTTGCCTGTAAAGACAGCTACGACACCCACAGCCTTTTCAGCAGCTGAAGTATCTATGGATTCTATGTTTGCATGCGCATACGGACTTCTGACAATTGACGCATAAGTTTGTTGATGCAAGACAATGTCATCTGTATACTGACCTTTTCCCGTCAGAAATCGTTTATCCTCGACACGCTTGACTGATTTACCGATATAATTTCCCATGATAGATTGTTGTATTAGTTAATTCACATTTTCTCAGCTGCATACTGTACAGCTCTTACTATGTTGTGATAGCCTGTGCATCTGCAAAAATTGCCTTCAAGCGCTTCTCTTATTTCTGATTCGTTCGGATTAGAATTGCGATGTAGCAAATCTATAGAGGTCATCATCATACCTGGTGTACAAAATCCACACTGCAGTCCGTGCTCTTCCTTAAATCCTTCTTGTATCGGGTGCATCATTCCATTCTCTGATAATCCTTCCACTGTCGTGATGGCTAATCCTTCTGCTTGGACAGCCAGCATCGTACAGGACTTGATGGCTTTCCCATCTATAAGCACTGTACAAGCTCCGCAGCTGCTGGTATCACAGCCTATGTGTGTGCCAGTGAGCCTGAGTTGTTCTCTGATCACATTGGCCAATACTGACCTGCTTTCCACTGTTATGGAATGCGTTTCACCATTAATGATTAGTTCGATATCATGTGTCATAGTAGACTTATTTGACGATTCTTTAATATTTGGATCTGTTTCTATATTGCTGCGCTTATCCTCAAATTCTGTGGAAGCTATTTCATTTCGAAGTGCCGCAAAGAACTGCTTGGTCAGAGAGCTAGCCACTCCCGACATAACTCTGGCGCCCTTACTTGCTAATACACCAGACATATTAGCCTTGCCATCAAATGAAATGGTAGACTCATAAGCAGAAGCTGTGTCTAAGGCAATGTCTACTTTGGCATTGACATTGCCAATTTTACTTTTTTGGTCTACGATCAGTGAAAATGAATTTGGTTGGTCTTTATCCTTCAGTCTGAGCTTACCTCCGAAGGTGCCTTTTACAGGTCCTATCTTAATTTCAGCGATAGCATCATAGACATCTTCTTCTACCAGTTCCAGTCTAGATATTCCAGGGGTAATCTTAGCTAAGGTAACTGGGTCCATGAGGAGAGACCAGATTTGTTCTTTTGTAGCCTGTAAAACTTCTTTTCCCTTTAACTCCACTATAGATGTTTTCTTGATTTTGCAGTACTGTAATAATACAAAATTTTATTTCATCTATAAGAAAGATAAAGGCGAATTATATCTATTTTTTCTTGTTCGTATGTTTATTTAAAGGAACTGTGATTCTGGCTCTTCGTTGTGAGAAAGTGGCGTCTCTACTTCGTAGTCCTTTAGAGCGCTACATTATGTCAAGCTCATAAAACGAAAAAAGCCAGTAAAACTTACGTCTTACTGGCTTGGTATATTTACGACAACAGTCTTCTTAGAACCCCCTCTTCATGAAAGTTTTAACTGCTGCTTTAGTCGAATTAGTCACATTGATGAAGTGAAGACCTTTTTCTAAATCTCCTACTTCTATTTCTACTTGAGTGTTATCTTGATCGACATTGATTACATTATTAAATAATGTTCTCCCTACGATATCATAAATGATAACATGGTGTGGACCTTTCTCAGTAGACTTTATTTCCAATCTCAATTGATCATCTACTGGATTTGTGATTGTATTGAAAGATAGACCGTCTTCTGCCTGAGCGCTTCCTACGTCAAAGCAGTATGCAGGATCATTCTCAAATCTTGTAACTGAAATTTCATTTGAAAAATCAACACATCCTTCTACATTATCAACAGGCTCACCTGGTACCAGACCAGTTATTTCACCTGAATAACTTACGTGACATATGATACAAAGACCTGAAGGTACTCCCTCAAAGTCAAACATATTCATGTCTTGCTGTGCGATAAGGTTTCGATCAGTATCTAAAATCACCCAGAAGCTGTCACCTGTATTATCAGACACATTCACTTTGAATGAATCATCTACTCCATCACTGGTACATACATTAATGTTAGTACCTCCGTCAGCAAGCTCAATTGTACCAGAATTAATTCCACAAGCATCACCTACAGGCTCAGCCTCATTAGTATTTTCAGCTGTGTTATCATTTCCAGAAGGGCCACATGCTCCACCTGTCTCATCTCTGTTGACTGTGACCGGATTTGATAGGCTATAACATCCATCTAGTTCGCTCGCGTTATTTCCTACAGCCGCTCCCGTTAGTCCATCTTCGAAGCTTAAGTGCCATACTAAGCATGTTCCTATGCCTGCACCATTAAAATCTACAACCGTAAACGTAGGAGGTAATCCTAATATATTTCCATCAGCATCAGTGATAACCCATTGTGAGTTACTACCAGAGTTACCTGCTAATACGATTTGGTCAGCATTGATGTTGTCAGCTTCGTCATCGCCTACACAGAATGTAAAAGGTCCTCCTGATAGAGTTCCTCCTGCAACATTACACACTACTCCACCACAAGCTCCGCCTGACTCATCTCTATTCACAGTGATAGGATTTGATAAGCTAAAGCATCCTTCTAACTCACTCGCATTATTACCAACTGCTGCACCTTCAAGACCATCTTCGAAACTTAGGTGCCAGACTAAACAAGTACCTATACCTGCCTCATTGAAATCGACAACTGAAAAAGTAGGAGGTAATCCTAATATATTACCATCAGCATCAGTGATAACCCATTGAGAGTTACTTCCTGTATTACCTGCTAATACGATTTGGTCTGCATTGATATTATCAGCTTCATCATCGCCTACACAGAAAGAGAATGGACCTCCTGATAAGGTACCTCCTGCAACATCAGTACAGTCTCCCTCGTTTCCTGAATTTCCAGGATCGGGCATAGATGGCGCACAGTCTGAGGTTCTGGTGATGACCAGAGCATTAGATAGACCATACCAACCTACCAGCTTGTTCACATTAGTACCAGGTATTGGAGGAAATATAAATGCCTTGAATGCTATATGATATATATTACACTTACCTGCTGGCGCATTCGTGAAATTAAAAGTCGTAGAACTTTGTGTTTGAAGTACGTTACCATCTTCGTCAGTTACAACGTAAACACTGTAAGGACCTTCTGAATCAGTGACAGATACGTTGACTATATCAGCGTTATCATCAGAAGTACAGAAAGTCGTAGCATCCGCAGTCGAAATTGTACCTCCGTCTACTTGAAATACTGAATTGGCTTGAACGAAGCCAAAGATGCCGAGCACAAAGGCTACGGGGAGAAGGATTCTTAATCCTTTGATTCTTGATAATTTCATGGTTAAAATGGTCATTTATTTAATATAACGTGAAAATACATATAATTTTCTTTCTATTCGTATACGTATGGCTTATAGTGTGTTAAATTTTTGAGTCCATGCTCAACTCCTCAACCTCATAGCCTAAGTTTTCTAAGAAATCCTTCAGTGCGAGTCCCGTGCCAGCTGGCCAGGTTTTGACCTTTTCAAAAGGGACTATTTTTACTTCATCCAGCTCATCTTCTAATATTACATCACCTGTCGCCTTCACGTGATAAGCCATGATGACCTGATTCATTCGCTTGAAAGTATAGAACCCAATAAAACTCTGAATCTCCGCATCTAAGCCCACTTCCTCTTTCACCTCACGGATGATGCACTCATCAGGATGCTCATGCTTTTCTAAAAATCCAGTAATCAGTCCAAACCAGCGCTGAGGCCATGCACGATTATGGCCTAATAAGACATGCTTATCACCATATTCTATAACTGCGGCTACGACTGGTGTGGGATTCTCATATTGCACATAGCTACAGCTTGGCGAAGTACATGAGTTGTATTCATTCTCTCCAAGAGCCATCTTGGAGGTACACACTGGACAATATTCAAAGCTTTGATTCATAGAATGACGTACCTCGTTAAGACTGCATAATCAGGTAAAGAGGGACGTATTTATGAAAATAAATATGTTAAATCGGGCAATAAAGTGATTTTAATGCTATTTATTGGCTGAAAATCATCTTTTTAGTCAGATTGCCTCGAGATGTGATGATCTCATAATAGAATAGTCCCGAACCAGCGGCTAAGTCCTGAGCAGAGATAACATATTGATGAAGGCCTTTGACGTAGTAGCCAGACTCTTTGATAAGTACCCTTCCAGTGTGATCTAAGACACGCAGGACAAGCTGATCGCTGTCAGGTAAATAAAAGTCAATAAAGGTTTGGTCAGAAAAGGGATTCGGATGATTCTGATATAGTTCTATCTGATCTTTTTGCTGAATGTAATACAGCTCAAGCTCATGTATGTCCAAGTGATCTCCACTATAAGCCTCTGACTGAAGCACATCCTCTGACAAAACAAGCAGATCGGATAACCGACCAGACGCCTGCGCTATGAATGTAATTGTCAAAAGCTCTGATGTGATCGGGCGCTCGACATCGCTCCAAGATACTCTTAGAGTCCCATTCTGGCTCAAATAGTGTGTACCCTCGTTCATTGACGCTGAAGATGATATGTCAATTATTTCCAATTTATTATGCCTCAAACCAAATTGAAATCCCTTGATCACACTGGCTTCGTCCACCTTCAGTGCTACATCTATCTGGTCACCAACTTGAAAGTCGGCATCCGAAGTAGACATCCTGATCACATGTGGACTTCTTATTTCAGTAACCCCTACTCCATTGAGGCTGGCACTTTGATTCATATCTCCCATTTTCAGTGCTATGAAGTCTTGATCCGAGAGGATATACTGCAGATTAGTGATGATGATATCCTCGATATAAGGCCATGGAGCCGACTCGTCAAAAAAGGATTGCTCTTCTTTGATAAACATCCAGCTATCGGTCGATGCTATATCTTCTAATTGACCTATGATAAGCTGCCTGAGTGCGACTATGTCGGCAGCTGAGACCGACTGATCTGAATTAATATCAGCAGCCATTATTTTATAAGGACTATCGAGTGGAGCTAATGACAGAATGTGTCGCTGAATGTGCACCAGGTCTAAGGTACTCACACCATTGAGCATGATATCTTCATAAGCTGGCCGAAGGCGATAGTTTTCGTTAAGCGGATTTTGCATGAAGGCATATGTCCCTGCCTCGTCAGTCACATCCTCTTTAGGGTATTCTGTCATCGAGGCTTCGATTGATACAGTAGCACCAGAGAAAGCTACTTGGCCCTCCGTTTTGATCGATCCCGTGATCGCAGCAGAGGATGGCTGCTCGCCACAAAATTCATTATCATCATTAACTAAGACTGACACTGTGCAGTAATCTCCATTACCTGTCCGATCCCAGACCCAGACGTCTAACTCGTAAAAACTTCCAGAGCTGGAGCAAGATAAGTCGATAGAGGATTGGGATCCAAAATCATCTTGGTCAGGCTGTAGCGGACTCTCCCCCGACTCCACTATAGAATAGCGAAGACTCTCCACATCAGAGCAATTATCAAAACTACCAAAGTCAAAGTCGGTAGCCCAAATACCTACTGTACCATCTGACTCCATAAAGGCAGTGGTCACAGCTGATACGCAGACAGGAGTCGGAGCTCTTCCGTCCACGAAGCGCACTATCGTTCGCTCAGTGGCTTGGTTACCACAGTTATCTCGTGCACTCCAAGTGATGGTATGAATGTCTCCAGGTGCACCTACACCAGTAGAGCTGGTCACGACCTGAGTGACATCCGAGTCCAATTGAATGATAGTCATATCTCCCGCAGTAAGTTCTGAGATAGAACCAAACTCTAAATAGAATACACCCGTCGGAAATAATTCGAACTCTGGCAAGGCATCAGAGGCCGGATCAAGGCTAAGGCCATTGACCCTGAAGTCAATTATATCAAAATAGAGCCGGTATATATTTTCTTCTTTTGCTTGCTCAGTCAGTGACTCTATCTCAGGACCTGGATTCACAGTCAGTGTGATGCGATCTGGAGCATAGATAATATCAAATAAATCAGCAAACTGTGACAGCCCTTCACTCCGGTTTTCCACCTCAGTCGGCCCATCCAGGACAGTCTCTACACCACCATTCACTAACTCTTGAGACACAGTAGCTGTGACTGATGCAGTCGAGACATCATAGTGCTCTACAAGTAGTAGATCGCTCAAAAGTTCTCCTTCTGAATCTGAGATAGTCGCATGCCAAGACAGTAGATTACTCGACCGATCAAAATTGCAGAAATCAAAGCCCCTCGCTCTGACATCCATTGCTCCAAAACATCCACTCAGATCATCTTTAGATACTGATCCATTAATGACATCCACGATGATGGTATCTGGAGCAACAATAATCGGCGGATTGTCATCTACGACTTTAATGATCTGATCAAAGGTGTAATAACCATCTTCCTCAAACTCATCCAATACAAAATATATAGGATCGCTGATCGCTGGTGTACCATTCTCATTGCAGCCTGAGCAGACGCCTTGTGCCCAGTCTTCTACCGCTCTGAAGGTATCCCCATCAGATTTTTTATTCTTTTTAGATCTCTCACCGAGTCTTATTGCAGAGTCCATTTCACCTATCAGATTACCTCCACCTATACCGCCCACTTCATCCGGTTCTTCTATATCGATCTCTGTCGTATTACTCTCGGCCTCCTCCTCATCATCATCTGCATCGCTAAGTCCAGCATTAGCATCCCATATACACCAGTCTATGACAGTCCATCTTCTGATGAGCTTAAAGCACTCTTCTCCTGACTTCAGAGTGTCTATCTCTGAGCTGACACCGACTATCCCGCAGTCGCTGTAACACCATTCTGGTCCCTCATCTTCACTTAGATCTGGTGAACAGACGAATGGATCTGGCATAATGACCTCCTGCTCTGTCGTGATGATCGTGCCAGTGCTATCGCACTCTAAATTAATTCCAACATATGATTCACCCGTATAGTGACGCGGCCATTTGATCGTGGATGCGTCCAGGGTCTCGCCATCTGATTCTATCTCGATAAACTGAGTGCAAAATGGATCACCAAATGTGGGATCTCCACTACCATCAACATCTAAAAACCATTCTATGGTGACTAATCCCGCACCACAGGATTCTGATTTGAAGGTCTGACTGGCTATCTCAGGTTCGAGGAAAGGATTATCACATGCTCCGCCGATAATCTCTGGCGCTGATTCTTCGATCAGTTCTTCTAATTCTTCTCGATCTTCATCACATCCAAAATCACTGTCTTCGCAGAATAGAGTCGGGACGGATTGATCGTTGACAACGATCCTGACCATGGCCTGATTTCGATTACCCGCTTTATCGATGGCAAAGAGTATCGCCATTACCTCGCTACCGACATCTTCACAACATAGCTTAATAAAGTCAGCGGGCTCTGTGACCACCCCTTCGATATTTGTACTATCGAAGAGACAATTTGCCTTAGCATTATCATTACCAAGATCAATCTGCGTAACCATAGGATCACAACTCTGTGGCTCATAGCCTACAAATGTGCCATCACACGTTTCTGCCGGTATCGTCCAATCATCCATGCGAACCACTTTCAGGATCACCTCTCCACAGTCTGAATCATGACTCCCTTCATCGATGTCCGAAGCATATATTTTGGCAGTCGCTGGCTCACCTGGATTACCATAAGCTAAGCTCACAGAGATCTGATCATCAGCTACTGGTACGGGTGGTACATCATCTATGACCTCCAGAATCATGGAGACAGTAGATTTATTAAGACAGTCGTCATACAGACTGGCCGTCAGCTGAATGGGACTTTGATCGATCCAGATATTAGTGACATATCCATCTCGGATGGTGCCTTCATCTGTGGTCCATATTATTTCAACATTTTCATCACAATTATCTTGTTGCAGAATCTCAGGCAATTTAAATATACCTGTGCATGTCCAAGGGTCTATGCCAACAGAAGCGGCAGGCAGCTCGCCCAGGATGCGGTTCTCCCCATCAACTATTTCTATCGCTTGTGGGGCAGAAATATCTTTGACCTCTATCGTCTGTGTACCTGTACGCTGGATATCAGCATTGCACCAGTCGACCATCGTCCATGACCGTACGATTTTGACTCCCTGACCACAGGAATTATATTCTACATCGCTATAGCTGACTAAGAGGTTACAAGCTCTATTTTTTACCGACACCAGTGGATGACTCGCCAGTCCTGTAGGCACCAGCACCTCACTGAATATCGTATCAAAATCTTTCACTGAAAACTTAATGAGCTCCCATTCATCTATGCCATCACCGTCTATATCCACCATGACTAAGGAATCCACTATGCGCTCTCCGACCAGGACCAACTGGGTGTCAGGTGTCAATACCGAATCCTGGATTAAGATATGTCTATTAATGTAATGGGGATATGCTAAGACTGATGAATCCGTAGCCGCCTCTATTGATTTAGGCGTACCAAACTCGTATACTACACCATCCTCATTATCATTGAGCTCATCGATATAATCACAGTCTAACTCAACTGATTTGGGAAAACCAAAGTTAGCATTGAATTCGTCATCACTGACACCAATATTGAACTTGAGCTGAGTGTATTGTTGGCAGAGTATATCTATCTCTTCAATGATGCCGTGCCGCAAAACCTTGCCAGAATAAGTGACTGTGTGTACTTCCCCATTTAACTCGCATATATCTCCTGATGAGCTATGCCTCACACTGATCTCACCTATCAGTTCTGGGCCACACAGGCCAAACTGCCCAGCCGCTTCCTCTGGAGTGATCAATATATCTGCTACTGCTGACTCATCTCCACACCAGAGCTGACAGGCCTCTGGGATCACTCCATCCGGCTGACATGCACACGGTGACTCTATGGTAGGTATAATATTAGTCTCTACGATCAATCTACCCCAACAGCTATTTTCACCACACATGACCTTGTAGAGTAATGTCTGTCCAGCTGCATCAGCTCTCACCGTATCATTGCCATAGTATGACTCATCTTCATTGTAAAGTTCTATGCGGTACAGACCGATAGCTGGCGATTCTAAGAGTTGATCTGCATTCAGTACTAATTCACAAGATTCACTTAGGCTGAGCTGGAGTAGTCCATTACAGATGAGTTCATCACACTTACTCTCGCAGTCTATGACCTCAATGTCTATGAGTGCACGGTCGTCCACGCAAGGAGTTTGGGCAGAGGTCGTCACATATTCTAAGGTATAGGTACCTGGCGTGACACCGGTAAAATCCAAAAACCCTGATGGGATCAGACCGCTTCCTCCTCTGGGTATACTTTCATTTATGTCCTCTGGTATCGGTGTACCTGCACTCAAAGACCAATCACCAATCAGCGCATCACTCTGAATGAGTTCCGCTAAATTTATGGTAAAAGGCATTTCTAAATCTCCACTATTGCATATTCTAACATTAGACTCAAGGGTTATTTCAGGCGAAGCGAACACAGAAAACTGAACATTATCATCATCAATTCGACCGCAAAGATCATTCGACGAGATGAACTCGGCAAGATCAGAAAGCAAATTAGTCCCTAAAATGATCAGAGATGGGTCGACATAATTACCACTCGTCGGATCAGTGAGCTCAGCTTGTAGAATCACGACATGATAGACACCAGCTGCAGCGATGTTAAATGCAGGAATAGTCGCGATGTCTTCTATGACACCTTCTGCTGACACCAGTAAGTATCTGATATCGATATCTCCAGATGAAGCTGAAATTTCGGTCAAGGCTGCATTAACAAGGATGGACTGACCTGGAGGGAGGCAGACTGGACCAGGACTGACCAAGCTAATCTCCGCAAATACACAGGGATTGAGTTCTGCCAATGTAGGGTCGCTGGGCCCTGGTGCTGGATCGTCTATATCGTCAGATATGTCATCCGTCATACCCCCATCAGGCGTATTCGCTGATACTAATGCAGAGTTTTGCACAGTACCATTATTAATATCTTCAGCCGTAATTGCATAAGATCCTTGGTAATTATTTTGATCGCATGCGCCTGGTGCTAAGGGTATCGGAAGACCAACCACGGTAACTAATGGATCTATGATAATTATATTACTCAGGGTGACATTGCCCGTATTACATACCTCAAATGAATATTCTATCAAGTCTCCAACTGAGGAAGGATTAGGCAGTTCATCTGTCATAGCTCCCTTACGCAAGCTGATGGACGGTATGATGATCAGAGCTGTCTCCTCAGTCGATGTATTTGTCACAAGCTCACCGTTTGGTCCGGAACTGATCACGACTGCCGTATTAATTACTGAACCATTATCAATATCTGCTTGAGTGATGCTGTATGTCCCAGTGAAGGAAGTCGTATTGCACTCCGTTAGTCCTAGATTAATAGACTCACCTGTAATGCTGATTAGTGGATCATCGATGCTCACATTGGAAAGCGGCTGTCCACCTAAATTGCAGACTTCAAAACTGTAGCTGAGGATATCCCCTACCTGAGTCGCCCGATTCGGATCTAAGCTAGTCGTGATACGCTTCGTCAATCCAATGATGGCTTCTGGCATGACTTCGACAAGGGTCGGATCGTCAGGATCCCCATCCATATCAGGATCAGAATCTGTATCATCTACGGGGTCATCAGAGGTATCTGTCACTGTCGTCCCATCAGGTGTCGTAGCTGATACGATAGCGCTATTAGCCACGCCACCAGCTATAAGATCAGCAGTCGTTATGGCATATTGTGCCGAGAATCCAGAGGTATTACACTCACCGACTGCTAATGAGCTAAGGACACCATCGAGCTCTAAGCCTACTAGTGGGTCAGTGATGTTAATGTTTAGCAGATTTGTATTTCCAGTATTGCATACAGTAAAACTGTAAATGATAATATCACCTGGTGTAGCAGGAGATGACAGGTTAGAGTCATCTGCCATCTTTAATAATTCTATTCTGGGAATTTCAAGTTTTGTCGGGTCATCAGGATTTCCATTATCTAATATGTCTTGGTCCGTTGGATCATTGGGGTCATCCGAGAGGTCAGTGACTCTGCCGCCGAATGGGTCAGTGCCTTGCACCATGGCTTGATTCTCCAAGGGCGAATCCACACCAGCACAGCCAGGATCGACCAAAATGGTGAAAGCTACGTATATCTCATCACCCGGATATAATAAGCCATCGTTCCCTAAAAATATATTGGGATCATTATCTGCATCATAGTTCGAATTAGTGGAGGGTATCTGGCTGATGCCTGATGTATTATTCATGGTGACTGTAGGCATGGTGACTACACCTCGGAAAGCACATCCATACTGCTCGAAAATATCATCAATAAATGAAATATTACTGAGGGTGGTGTCTCCTGAGTTAGTCAGCTTCATCTGAAAGTCTACTTCATAAAGAGCATTACTCAGCCCTCTAAGGTCAGCAATACTTTTTTCTAACTCCACATTAGGCATACAGCCAGGGATACCTGATATAGCCAGCTCTATCTCATCTCCACCAGTGCCCTCGACACCGATACCTGTCCAAGTAAACTCGACTGTCGTGATAGGTGCATCTGACATCAGCATCACAGATCCAGCAGCTGTCCCCGTGGTTAACTCTTGAGAAGCATTGCCTCCTGTAGCCGGAGTCGCGTTAGTGCCAGGTACATCTGGAGTTTTGAATATCTGCGTGGCTGTTACATTGAAATCGTCAGTACCTGTGCCTGAAGGCTGTGATAATGTTATTCCTGGGGTCGTCACTGTGAATATGGCAGAATTAGAAAATCCTACCGCACCATTATTGGCTCCTGCTCCTCCCAAGCGATCGATATGTATGACTGGGCTTAATACAGGCTCGCTGAATGTGATTCTGATGATTCCCGTCTCTTTATCATCGCCCACATCATCAATATCTTCTTCTTCTGGACCTCTGGTGATATCCCAGCGAAACCTTAGCTGCAAAGACAGATTATCCGCTGCATTTTGAGAATACCACTGCGGATTCACATCAGTCAGCCTGGTGGAGGTGCTGATATTTGAGACAGCTGATAATCCTGGTGAGGTCGTCTCTATGGTCACTAAGGCTGTACCAAGACTAGCCGTAAAAACATCGGATGAAGGAGTGGACCACTGATCTGTAATCTGAAATTCACACTGAGCATAAACACCCCATGTGCAGAAGCACGCCATCAAGATGCTTAAAACACCTGACTTGCACTTATCCCAGGCAGGATATGCTATTCGTCGGTTCATGTATCAGAACTGAACGAGTCGTATAGAGAAATGGGATGATTTAATACTTGGCTGAATTAGTTAAATCTTCTTTGTTTCTTCTACAGTCTCAGTTGGTAATTACATTGAATAAATCTGCTACACATAGTCACTCACCACACCGCGCAAGATAATTAATAACTAAGGGAAGAGTGTTATTTCAAACACTTTAATGGAGAAAGGGCCTGATTTTACTGAATTTCTGGTCCAGAGAGAAGTTCTTAACTCATCCAGAGTGAATTATCTCCAGATCTTATTTAATAAATCTCTATTTGATGCTTACCATTTTTTTGGTTTGGACAGCAGCGCCATATGTCATGGAGTAATAGATGATGCCATTATAATCGAGCATATCATGAGTAATCAATAACTGATGATCACCTGCTTTGTAATGCCTCTCATCTTGGTACAGCAATCGGCCATTCACATCCAAGAACTTAAAGCTCACACCACCAGAAGTAGGAATGTAAAAATTGATCGAAGACCGATCATGGAAAGGGTTCGGTTGATTTTGGTACAATATGGCTTCCAATTGATCAAGTCCTTTTTGAATACTGACTCCCAGTGATTCAATCAGTAAATTATCCCCCCTATATATCTCTGAATCAATGAATTGATCATCTACACGTAAGGTATTACTGAGCCAATCCGAATGCCTGGGTCTAAACTGGATGGCAAAAAGATCAGCATCAAATGTTTGCGTTTTTTCATTGACATAGCTTATGGTCACCACATCGCCATCTATGAGATAGTCTTCATCATGGATCGGTATGCCTAATGGTTCTATGGAGATGATTGCTGCATCCTTAATTCGCCAAGCTGTCTGAAATCCTTTGATGTGCTGGAGATCATTAGCCGTGACCTTTATCTCATAGCTTTCACCTGATTCAAGATATTGATCATGTAATGTCAGCGTCTGCTCACCAGAAGTCCTGATCTCTATGATTTGCGTTTCGTTTGGCGATGCATCACCGCTGAGATCCCCTATTTTCACTCCCATAAAGTCTTGATCCAGCATATTATGACTGAGATCGATAATAGAAATTTGCTCTATGAATGGCCAAGGATCTGTTTCATCAAAAAAGTTTTGCCCCTTTTTGATAAATCTCCAACTCGAATTATTTTCCAGCTGATCTATCTTACCCAGAATCAGCTTCTTCAATTCCACCACATCTGCTAAACTGACTTTTTGATCTGCATTGATGTCAGCCGCCAGGTATTTATTGGGAGAGTCAAAGCTGGTAATGGAGGCAATGTGATTGTAAATCAGTATGATGTCTATGGTAGATAGTCCATTCAGATAGTCATCTTTCTTATCGACAGTGACTCCGTAATTATAGTACATTTCGTTACTGGTGAATGCATATCTACCTGCCACATTAGTCATGAGAGAATCGGGATAGTTGGCTTGAATGCCATTAATTTTGACCACCGCCCCTTGAATGTGATCACCCAAGTCAGTCGTGATTTGACCAGCGATCAGGCCACTTCCATCAGTGGATGATGGCATACAGCTGCCTGAAGAATCAAAAAAGAGCACCTTAGTCTCTCTAACACTTGCCGTATTACACGCGTCTCTCACTGTCCATATGATGGTAAATGTATCCTGTACTGTACCCGCTCTGGTATCTATCGTCACTAGACCACCAGTACCTGTTGATACCTGTCGTCCCGCACTGTCTGGTATCACATTACGATCTGTATCCACGACTCTGATGGTCCACTGGATCATATCCGGTGTCGTCACAGACTCATCACACATATCCATTGCTTCAGCAGAGACGGATGTAGAAGCCCGGCAGTCTCCGTCAGTATCTAATAATGCGAGGTCGACTCTGACAGTATCTACCATCACTGTGACCACTGGTGGATCATCGTCTTCGATATCAATCTCTTGAGAAAATGTGTAGACCCCATCCAGCTCGACTCGATCAAATATAAAATAAATGGAATCCATGATAGCAGGACCTGTCTCTGGACAATTGAGGCATTCACCCTGTGCTGTATCCGATACCGCAGTAAAAGTATCACTGTCTCTCTCCAAGGTGTCCGTGACTGCTGGATCATAAGTACACCAATCGATAACGGTATACTGATTTACCAATTTGAAACAGGCATCAATCGTCCCAATTGTATCCTGGACCACCGAGTAAGTCACCAGTCCACACTCCGACTCACACCAAAATGGTCGTGACTCAAATTCCTCCGGCATACAAGTAAAAGCCAGTCCCATCTGAATGAATGTCTCATTTTCAAAAACCTCACCCTCTACGCAAATGATATTTGTACCTAATATAGAGCCACCAGTGAAGAATTTTGGCCACTTAATCGACATAGGATCAAACGCTGGAATGGAATCATTGACGACTATGATGTGGTCACAAGTGGGCTCTGTGGTGTCATTAAAAATTCCATCATCATCAATATCCACGAAATAGCTGACTCTCGTCGTATCCCCCGAACACAGAAAATCTTGGCTGCTCTCACTCACAAGTAAAATATCAAACTCAGAACAGACACAGTCATCCATCTGGCCTAACTCAGGTATCGGCAATGTCGCTACATCAAAGGTGCAGCTTACCTGGAACGTGTCACAGGTAAAGCTAATGTCAGCATTATCACCAATCACGACCAATGTCTGAGTGCAAGTAGGGTCAGCGTCATCCTGCAATCCATTAGCATCCAGATCTAAGTACCACTCTCTCTCTATGACATCGCCAATGCATAAATCATCGTCAGGCGAGACATCATCCACTAAGAATGATTGGAGATCAGTACAATTACAGAATCCTTCCCCAATGATAGCAGGAGCTGGTACTTCATCAATGACGACATCACAAGAGACGGGAATTTCTACACAGAAAAAGTCCGCAATCGGCGTACTATCTACAATTAATAACTGATCACAAAACAGATCGTCCGCGTCAAAGTCTCCACTGTTGTTCGTATCGACATACCAGGTCTGAGTGATCGTATCACCAGAACAGATCGAACCGTCAATATCGACTGATGCTAACTCAACATTGGCCTGACTGCAGCTACATAGACCCGATGTATTGAGGACTGGTGGTGGCACATTCGCGAGAGTGTCTGTGCACATGATGGTCACAGCTTCGCACAAAAACGCCATGTCATCCATACTTCCTTGCACCGTGACACGCTGGTCACATGTAGCTTCGTCATTCTGCGGGATACCATCACCATTAGCATCTAAGTACCATTCTCTGATAAATGACTCTCCGAAGCAGATGCCCCCTCCACTACCATCACTCAGCAGTGTCAGACTGAAGTCCATACATCCACATGCACTGTCAGATATAATCTCTGGTATCGCTATTGAATCTCTCTCTATGCTGCAGGTCACAAAGACCTCTTCGCAGCTGAGGCTTATCTCTGCATCGACATCTTCTAAGGTGATCATTTGATTACAGACTGGTTCTCCAGGGTCAAGCTCATTATTTTGATTGAGATCGCCATACCACTCTCTGATGATGACATCTCCGACGCATCTGTCTTCTCCGCCCCTTTCATCATTCAGCAGGACAGCGATATCAGTACAGTTACAGAATCCAAGATCACTGACGACGGGCACATTCATATCTGAAAAGAGGCTGTCTGTACAGCCGATGCTGTAGTCCATGCACGACAACATAAAGGCACCAGCCATCTCACTCGTATCAATGTCTACAATCAATAGCTGCTCACACGATAGCTCATCATCCTCAAAGCTTTGATTATTATTAGAGTCGACGTACCAGGTCTGAACAATGGTGTCCCCGACACATACAGACCCTCCGATACTGACATCGGCTAGAGCCACTTCTACCTGCTCACAGCTGCAAATACCTCCTGCATTGATGTTAGGCGGTGCTATTTGTGACAGCGTATCTGTACAGCTGATTAGTAGTGGCTCGCACTGCAGCACCATATCATTCATACCACCCTCTACTGAGATATTCTGAGTGCAGCTGGTCTCCCCTTCTTGGAAGATCTGATCCTGGTTCATATCAATATACCATTCTCGTGTGAAGGCATCTCCAAAGCACACACCAGCTGTACTGCCATCGAGCAATAATTCTAAATTCGGCTCCATACAGCCGCAGTCGCTATCAACAATCACTGTAGGTCTTATGATAGAGTCTGGCGCTGTAGTACACGTAATCACAATGTCTGGACAGCTCAGAGTGATATTGGCCGCTGCATCCTCTAAGGTGATGAGCTGATCGCAGCTTGGCTCCTCAGCATCCAATGCGCCATTATTATTTAAATCAGCGTACCACTCTCGAGTGATCACATCGCCGACACACCTCTCTTCTCCTCCCCTTTCTGCATTCAGAATGACTGAAACATCCATGCAGACACATAGATCAGTACCCATCAAAGCTGGTATGTTCAGTATAGCAGGTAGCTCATCAGCACAGCCGATGGAATAATTCATGCACGCCAAACTCAGATTAGCTGCTAGTAGAGCTGCGTCAGTCTGTATGATGACGGCCTGCTCACAGCTTAGATCTGCACCGTCAAAAATGTCATTTTCATTGAGGTCCACATACCATGTCTGGAATAATGTATCTCCTTCACACCAAGCTGGGTCAGCCTCCATCATGACTGGCTCCGCTACGACACCTGCGCAAGCGCAAATACCATTCTCTGAAACTCCGGGTGGGGATAATGATGACAGCGAATCTGTGCATGATAAAAACTGCTCCTCACAGGTGAGCTGCATGGCATTCAGGTCTGCCTCGATGGTGATGGTCTGGGTGCAATTCATCTCGCCTGATTCTGCTATACCATTTGCATTAGCATCAACAAACCATGTTCTAGCGAAACTGTCACCGAAGCATAAATCATCTGATACACCATCAGTCAGTAGCAGTAAGGTAAAATCAGAACACCCACAGGCTGCCTCACCTTCCAGCGTAGGCATCGGAATATTATCCAGTGCTGTAGAACAAGAAATGGTGACATCACTGCACGAAAGGGACACTTGAGAAGCTACGTCCTGCAAGAAGATCAGCTGTGTACAAGATGGCTCTCCCTCATCTAAGATCTGATTCCGATTGATATCAGCATACCATAGTCGAGATAGAGTATCCCCAGCACAACGGTCCTCGGCGCCTGTCTCTTGGAATAGTCTGACATCTACATCAGCACAAACACAATTACCTGATTGCTGAAGGGTCGGTGGATTAGAATCCGTAGGTATATCATCAGAACAGAGTACAGAGTAGTTCGTACAGCTGAGATCGAGAACATCATCAAACATGATGATGAAAGTCTGAATGCAGCTGGGTTCTGCCGCATCAAAAGCAGCGTTACCATTGAGATCAATGTACCAACTTCTCGATAAGGTGTCACCTACGCATCTGCTGCCCATGTCCACCTCTTCTCTCAGTACGATGTCCAAATCGAGTGGACAGGTGCAGATCCCTTGAGAGGTCATTGCCTCTGGTAAGAAGTCATCCAAATTATCCTGACATGATATATTCATGACGCCACAATTAAGCGTGGCCGTAAATGGATTACCATCTATGACTGCCAGTTGGACACAGGTAGGCTCCCCTGCATCAAAAGATTGATCTTCGTCTAAGTCAAGATACCACTGCTGCCTGATGGTATCCCCTTCGCACAGTTCTCTACTGCCATTCGACTCTAATAGTCTGACGGTAGGTGCATCACAGTCACAAAACCCATCACTGAGCACTGCTGGCGGCTGAATGTTATCCAGCTGACTGAAGCAACTGATGGTCTGCATCTGGCAACTGAGGTCGTAGCTTACATCTCCAGTGATATTTATCCGTTGGCTGCAGGTCGCTTCTTGGTCATCCAGCGTCCCGTTACCATTTAAATCAGCGAAATATTCTTTGATCACGACATCGCCTGAGCATACGCCAGATAGGTCTGACTGTGTCTGGAGGACAATCTCTATCTCTCCACAATCACAGAAACCCTCGGTCAGTATTTCAGGTACCGCAATAGCATCTAAATCGGACAAACAAGTAGCCGTCTGATCTGCACATGTCAAACGAATAGCGCCAAAGTCATTCGGGTCAGTTGTTGTATTGACCGTAATCGTCAAATTCTGAACACAGCTTGGCTCTGCCCCATCCTGTGTGCCATCCTGGTCAATATCCACATACCACTCCCTCATGATCACATCTCCATCACAAAGATCAGAGATAGAACTTTGGTTGCTGAGGACTAGCTCAGTACCACCACAAACGCACTCATTTGGGTTATCGATGGTCGGAAGCAAGTAAGTATCTATATCCTGCACACAGCTGATGAAACCATTCCGACAGTCTATCTGCACTGGCTGTACTTCGTTATTTACTTGTATGACTTGTGTGCATGTCGGTTCGTCAGCATCTTGTATGCCGTTATCATTGATATCCAGCAAGAAGCTTCTCTGAATTCTACTATCAGCACAAAAGCCAGATGATATTTCTTCATTAATCAGGATAAGCTCCGGTACATCACAATCACAACGACCCGCAGTGATAACCTCTGGAAGGGCTACTTGGTCTGGATCTTCATCACAGGAGATGCTTACTGTACTGCAGTTCAGGCTGTAACTGACCTGACTATAGTCTATGGTGATATTCTGAATGCAGCTGCTTTCTCCAGCGTCTAAGGTATTATTCCCATTATCATCCAGATACCACTCTCTGACGACCAGATCAGTGGTACATGCTCCTCCTGTACGGATCTCACTGGCAATCCTCAAAAAGTCATCTGTACAAATGCATAAATCAGCCGTACTTACGATAGAAGGTCTTTCTACCAGTAGCAGGCTTTCGTCGCAGTCTATGCTTACAGCTGGGCACACTAAGGAGTTATTCTCTGCATTATTCATGAGATAGACCTCCTGTGTACATCCTGGCTCGTCAGTGTCTGGCAGATCATTCCCATCAAAATCTATATACCACTCTACATACAGTGTATCAGATTGACAAGTTGGAGCTGATCTTCTGGATGAGGCAATCTTTACGAGTGACTCACCACAAGCGCAATATTGATTAGCCAAAATTTCTGGCGGTGTGAGTTCTTCGAGCGTTGTCGCACATGATACGCTTACTGGTGTACAGTTTAGGCTGATGTTCTGTCGGCTCTGCGTGACTGTGATGTGCTGTGCACATGACGGCTCGCCTTCGTCAAATTCGCCATTGGCATTGCCATCAGCATACCAAGTGCGGGTGACTTTGATTAGGTCACAGTCGGTATTATCAATGGCTTCAGACCCAATCTTAAGATCTGCATAGCCTACAGCGCAGACCGTACCATCGATCAGTTCTGGAGCACCTACGGCTGGCATATCATCGAGGCATGAGATCTCAATGTCCTCACAGATTAGCTGCGGCCCATTTTTATTTTGTACGATGACTTCTGCCTCACACTGGCTTACATTGCCTGATTCGTCAGTCGCTAAGAGGATGACCTCGATGATAGTACCGACATCCTCACAACAAAACTTAATGAACTCAGCTGGGCGAGTGACAAGTCTCTTTTTATTTACACCATCATATTCACATGTTAGTCCTCCAGAAAAGCCTAAATCAACCTCTTCCGTTGTAGCTAAACAAGAATGTGGTTCGTAGCCGATGATTAGTCCATCACAATTTTGCACGGCATGTGTCCAATCCTCTTTTCTGATCACTGTCAGCGCTACCTTACCACAATCAGAATCGTGACTCCCCTCATCAAAGTCTGTGGCAAAAAGCTTAGCCACTCCATCTTCTGAATCATATGAGCCAGCTGTCAGCGATACCTGTAGAGCCACGTTACACACGACTACAGGAGCAGTCGTATCTGTGATCCGTATCATCATAGATACAGTATCCGTATTCTCACATTCATCAGACACCAGGATTAAGACTGGCACTGAATCCTGAGATAACCACAGGTCCGTCACATAGCCGTCTTGTAAGGTACCTTCTTCAATCAAGTAATCAAATGACACCTGTCCACAATTATCCTCCACCTTCAGCTCTGGGAGTTTGGCCACTGCTGAGCATAGCCAAGGATCTACAGAGACGACAATGTCGGGGACTTCTTCCAGCACAACGGGCTTTTCCGTGTCAGTCACTTCTATAATCTGGCTACCTGTCAGTTCTGCCTGATTGTCACACCAATCGATGATCGTCCAAGTCCTGACTATCTTAGTGCCACTGCCGCAGGCCTCAAAATTCAAATCTGAGTATGAGGTCAGGAGGTTACAAAATTTTTCATGTAAAGGGACTGCAGCAGGGGCTGTCACAGGATTACCATCCGCATCAAAGTCAGGCAGTAGACCACATACGATAGAGTCAGTGAATAACTTATCGACTAAGGTGACCTTCTCCCAAATAAGCTCCCCCGATGCTGTGGTGGTCTGGACAGTCGTATCTCTGAAACCTATGAATTCTTCGAGCTGAAAGGTATCACACCGCTCTGAAGAATCTGGCACTGCGCTGTGTACATCATGTAGTACGGGATAGGCAGCATGATATACACCTGTGTACGAGACTATAGAATCAGGGTCCGGCGACTGATCACAGTCAAGCTCTATATCAAGCGGAAATAAAAGCGTAGATGAGCTCTGGTCTGAAAAGTCACTGAGTGCAATCTTCTGTCTAACGAATCGCTGCGATAAGATAGTCCTAAACTGCAGCTTTCCATGGAGTAAGAACTTACCACTATATCTGATTGTCACTACTTCCCCATCGGGGCTGCAGAGATCACCCGTAAAAGAGATCACTTCTTCGAGATCACCTATCAAGCTCGGCCCACATCCATTTTCAAAAAGCACTGTCACCTCATCTACACTCAGTAGGTCTGAAGGCAGAAGCTGAGAACACCAAAAATAACAATCAGGGTCAATGCTACCATCTTCTAGCAAGGCGCAGGGAGTATCTAAATCGGGAAATTGATTGGCCTCTATGATCAAAACACCTGAACAGGAATTAGTAGCACAGGATATGACATAGCTGTAGTCCTGATCTACATTCTCTTCCGAAAAGCTGGATACTTCAGTACCTCGCTCATCATAAAAACGGATGTCATACTGTAGCCCTTCTTGTGGATTTTCAATAAACTGGTCAACCGAGAAATTACCTTCACACAAAGAATTGAGACTGAACTGTAGAGTTCCGTTACAAATTAATTCTTGGCAAAGGGGTGACTGTGCAATGGAAAGAGCTGGCAATAACTGTAGAAATATAACACATGCCAGAAGGTAACTTCTGCGTCTCCCTGTGAGAAAAGCATTTTTTAGATCCAATATGTTACAACAGGCCAGTTGGTTAGACCCTGCTGCACTCGTAAGCGTATCGCTCATTGAAGGCTGATTTATCATTCATGTGACATGCAACACCCGAGTGTGTATCTCAATACACTGGGCGAGGTTCATGCATTATCACTAAGACAAATATAACATTATTATATATTTAAAATAATATAATATGTTAAAATCAGCATCAAATGATGATTTTTTATGGATGTATTTTACTGCTTTTCAATTAATTACACATTTACAAATATTGATATGAAGACATACTTAAATATTTACCATACATAAATCACATAAAAAAAGCCAGATGAATCGGGTACATCTGGCTCTCTACTTCTTACGCTGCAGTGTGACTATATCGCCGCTTTCAGCTTTTCTAACTTATCAAATTTGCCTGCAGCCGCTAGCTTTGCTTGCTTGGGCCATGTCTTTGGATCAGCTAAGCCATATCGGCTTCCTGCACGACTCAGAATCGATTTTAATTCTTTGACAGAGGTATTAGCTAACTGAGCCCAGGTGCTGATGCCTTGCTCTTTTAGTATAGATGATATCTTAGGGCCAATGCCCTCGATCAGTTTAAGATCGTTAGCCTCCATTGGTGCTGGGGTAGCTCCAGACTTCTTAAGTATTTTTTCTGCTTTAGAATCCGATCCATCTGCTTTTTGATGGGTGATCAGCTTTTCCCACCTACCCTTGGCAGCATAAGAAGCTTGCTTGGGCCAATCTTTAGGATCTATGATCTTATACTTGTCACCGTATTCATCCAGGATCAGTCTAATCTCTCCAGGAGACTTTGCTGCTAATGCACTCCATGTCCCGAGACCATGCTTGAGCAGTAGTTCATTCATCTTGGGGCCAATACCTTCGATGATCTGCAGGTTACTGTCCTTTATTTTGGGTTGGCTCTTATAATTGGCCTTAGACGCTTTCCTTTTTGACCCTATCTTTGCTTTTGACTTAGGTTTCGCTGGAATGCCTTGATCGACTTGTCCCGATGTCTGTGCTCTTCGATTACCTATTTTGTCTTGCAAGGTCTGCAAGCGAGTCCAATGATTGCCAGAAGCTAAATTAGCCTGTCGCGGCCAAGTACTGGGGTCCATGTGGCTGTACCGGCTGCCAGCTGCTAAGAGAATTTCTTTTAGCTCTGCTGGTGTTTTCATCGAGAGGCTTTCCCAAGAGTCGATACCATTCTTAGCTAAGATTGAGGCAGCTTTAGGTCCTATGCCTTCGATCACCGTCAGATCATTCACCGCCACTTTGGAAAATTTACCCGCTTTGGCTTGCTTGAATCCTGGCAGAGTTCCTGCAGCAGTGTTATGCTTTACCTTCTTATTCTTATTCTTCTTCTTTTTCTGCCCTTTCTTCTTACTGGATTTACCAGACTTTTTCGTCTTGCTATCCGTATCATCTGGGGCTACTTTATTTACTAGTTGGTCGTTCTCCACATCACCTCGGTCGGGTGCATCGCTTGATTCAGCTGTTATCGAATGATTTACACTCGTAGTATCCTCAGCCTGATTGACTTGTTCAAGCTTCAATTGTAATGCCTTAATTTTTTGATTATTCTCCTCCAGATGTTTCTCTTGAAGAGTGACATCTCCTTTAGCTAAAGCTAATTCGCCTTCCAGCGCAGTGATCCGCTGTCGTAATGCTTGCTGGTCTTCAGCCACATGACTGACACTGCCAGACTGTAAAGCCATACCTCCCTCCGAAGCAGTGATCTTTCTCCGATATGATTCTTGGCTTTCTTCTATCAGTTTGACCTCTCCACTGGCAAGCGCTAATTCTCCTTCCAGCTGAGTGATCCTTTTACGATAAGCTTCATGTTCGACTTCAGATACATTGACTTCGCCATTTTTCAATGCCAGATCACCTTCTAACTGCGTAATTCTTTGCCTCAGTTTTTCAAATTTATCTTCAGCAAACTTTACTTCGCCATTTTTTAGAGCCAGCTCGCCCTCTAAGGACGTAATCTTGTGGCGATAGGCTTCGGTCTCTTCTGTGGATATAGCTGAAGATGTATTAAGAGCTGTCGATTGGCTCTGGAGCCTTCTATTCGTAGCGGTGACTGAGGCCAGCTTATCTTCTACCGTGAGTAACTTCCCCTTGGCGAGATTTAGCTCACCTTCGGTGTCAGCTAGTCTTTCTGAGTCCTTTCTTCTTTGTGCTGAGATCTCGTTGATCTTTTCCTTCCAGCCATTTCTGAATATCATGTATGGAATGAGAAGTAACAGCGCTGGCAAGAGAAATGGAACCAACCAGTGTACGTCACAAAAACTTAGTAAAAACATAGTTATATTTTGATTAGGAATTTGTCAATTTGATCTCGACTCGATTATTCTTTTGATTGGGAAGAGGCTCATTATCACCTTTGGAGATGGTGATAATTCTATTGCTCTTGATCCCCTTGGAGATAAGATATGACTTAGTTAAGTCAGCTTCTTTTTGACCGACTTTTAGATTAGCAATTTTTGATGGTTGATCAGACACATGGCCAATGATTCTGATATACTGTTGATTCCCCTTTGCTCGACGTACCACAGCATCAAGGGATTTAGTCACTTCGGGATCAGACAGGTCCTTATCATCGAGAAATAAGGTGACACTCCCGTCATCAGGCTTATACTCAGGCAGCAGCTGAAAACTCACTCGATTTCGACATTGATCAGATTTTATCAACTGATCTTGTTTGACTTGAATTTTGATTCTGTCTTCCGCTATGTCCTTATGGAACAATGCTTTTGCGGAGACACCTCGATTGCGCCCGATCTCGGCGTCTTTACTTTCTTCTGGATTGTAGTAGCTGGTGATGAGTAAAAACTGATCATCTTTTATCCCCTTCAGAAGATCATCTTTATAAGTCGTAAACTCCTCGCACTGTATGATCTCAGGACTGCCCCAATGATAGCACAAGGGACAATCTCTATCCTGCTCTGCGGGCAATGCTGCAGCTGAGCAATTTTTATAATCAGCACAGTACTTAAATCCCAATAAGACCCATAGTAAAATGAATATATATCCTATTACTCTCATGTGTTAAATACTCTTAGCAATGAAATTATTAAATGATACTCATTAATCACTATTCTATAGCTCCTTTTATTAAAATAAATATTAACTTAATCCTCTCAGCTATAATACTTTACGTAAAATTATTCTCTTGATCTCAAGTCTCATTGGTGAAGAGTAACAAAAATATTACACTCAGAAGCATACCTCTCATTCGCTTAGTGATACCTTTTGCGGCAGGTATTTATCTTGGTTCATTGCTAAGCGGTCATGATATCAAAAGGCTGATGGTAGTCATACCACTTTTGTGTCTGATTTCATATATGATGCATATCCGTAAATCCCAACTATGGTTTGGTCTGACTGCCTTGATAACCATAGCATTATTAGGCATCATCAGAATAGATCAGATCCAAGAGCAGACAAATCGACAAGTACCTCCAATACTCCAATCTATTCCAGCTACATACAAGGCCACTCTACAGGATGATCTCTATACCCAGCCTGACAAACAGTGGATCAGTACACATCTAAACATTGACTCTATCTACCTGAATGACCAGTGGCATCCGCGCTCTTTTCCAGTTCAAGCTATTATACAAAGACAGGACACTTTTTCACAGATAGCGTATGGTACAGAAATAAGTTTCCAAGGAGAAATAGACACGATAGCTGCCAATAGAAATCCATTTGCATTCGATTACAAGCAGTTTTTATTTAGAAAGGGCATAACGCATCAAGTCTTCATCGCTCAAGATCAGTGGAAGATCACAAAGCATGATGGGGAGTCACTGTATGCATCAGCTAATCGATTGCAAACAAGATTAAGCCATACCTTAGCTGCATACATCCAACAAGCAGATAATCAAGGCATCGCCATAGCCATGATTTTAGGTAATAAAGACTATATTCCCTCAGAGCTGTATGAAGCCTACAGAAAGACAGGCTCCGCTCACATCATAGCGGTATCTGGACTGCATGTGGGCATCATAGCCTTTATTATCATGGCTATGTTAAAGCCTATGACCACACGATCTAAGTGGGCCAAACTGCTGAAAGCCGGTGGCATCATCTCTATTCTGACATCATACGCCTTTGTGACAGGGCTGAGTATTTCGGTGGTGAGAGCTACGGTCATGTATGCCTCGGTCATTCTCATTTATCTACTTAGTCATCAGAAGAACATCTGGAATACGCTCGCAGGCGTTGCCTTTCTCATTCTGATCATTCAGCCACAGCAGCTTTTTCAAATTGGGTTTCAGTTTTCCTTTTTAGCCATTACAGGTATTCTGCTCTTTAATCCTCTACTAAGCCAATACATCCACAGTGACAATCGAATCATAAAATACATCTTGAGTTTATTCACCGTATCGATCTCAGCTCAAGCGCTGCTCTGGCCGCTGATCATTTATTATTTTAATCTGTTTTCGTTTGGCTTTCTACTGACCAATCTATTAATCATTCCAGCAGCCTTCCTCATTATTTTGATCGGGCTATTATTGTTAGCAGTAGACTTCGTGGCGCCCACACTTGGGCCTCCCTTGGCCTCCCTGCTTGACGGCATCCTAACAGTGACTAATGGCTTCGTCAACTATGTACAACAACTGAGTCCAATGACCTATGATCGAATCTGGATGTCTACTTCAGTACTGCTACTCTGCTACTTGATGATGACTGCCCTTTTCAAACTATTGCACAGATACAGCAAGCTGCAAGTGTTCTCATTGCTGGTCACCGCGAATCTTATCTTTATCCTGATCGCTGCCCAAGTCTATCAGATTAACCACAGGGCCAGCGTAGTAGTATACGAGCATCCCAGAGAATTTATCTTTGATCTGATCCATGACAGAACCTGTTACTCATTTATGTCTAATTCGAATACAAAAACCGCCTTTATCGCTGAAAGCAACAGAATTAAGCACGGTGTCAGAGATGTGATCAAACTGGATATCGATACTGATTACCAAGATCACCAAGTGCTAAAGACGGGTTCTTTGATCCAGTTTCACGGTTTCGTCATAGACATCAATGCCTTAGCCGATCCAAGGCATAAAACTCCAAAACAAGTAAGCATCAATCACCATACAGGAGACCAAATAGATCGTTGGATCGTCAATCATCAATCTGAGTCTTTCAAAGTGGACCAAGGCGTCAATCATCATTCACTAACTCAGAGTGGTCCTAAAATATTTACGACTGATCTATGACATGGATAATTACGATACCCAAGTGGATGATTGAACTTAGCTATTTACAGATGGGCATTTCGCTTTAAAATGAAACATATAAAATCGATGATTCAGGAGCACACCAAGTTTACGCCAACCGAAAGGCGAGGCATCATAGGACTGGTGCTGCTTGCCTGTTGCTCCCTTAGCTTCATCTATCTATATGACGAACTTAGTCTGACTCATCAATCGACATTTGAAGCTCTCGCGGATACGAATGTTGACCAAGATAAAACTGTCAAGCCTAAGCCATCAAAAACTTTAGCGCCTACCACTTCACAAAAACCTCCAAGCAAAAGCAAAGCATTACAGCTCCAACCATTTGATCCCAATCAGGTCTCCAAAGCAGAATTAAAAGCCATGAATCTTCCCGCCCGAGGGATCAATACCTTTCTGAAATATCGTGCCACAGGTAAAGTATTCTACAGCATACAGGATTTCACTTCAGTCTACGGATTCGAAACATTAGATCAATCTCTGCTGGAGCAACACCTGACATTTCCCGAAAGACCCGCTCCCAAAACAAGGCAGACGAAGCCTCAAAAACCATATCAACGCAAAAACAGTCATGTATACGCAAAATATGATTCTAACTCAACTCCCTCGTACGCCAAAAGCAGATACCCCAAAAGAACTGAGGTAAAAGAAGGATCAATAAACATCAATACGACAGACACATCATCATTAATCAAGCTTAAAGGTATCGGAGAATATAGATCTCAAAAAATCGTCGAGTATCGCGAAGCTATTGGCGGATTCTACCATTTAGAACAACTCTATGAGATTTCACTGATTCCCGACTCCGTCATCACTCAGAACCTCAAGTATTTCAATATCGATACTGCCGCCCTACATAAGATCAGAATCAATGACTGGACATTCGATCAGCTGCGTAAACATCCCTACATCAGGTACAAAAGAGCCAAAGCCCTGACGCGCTACATCAAGGAGCATGGAGCTATTCAGAGCCAGGAAGAATTATCTAATATCATTGCTGTCGATTCCAGCTTCGTGCGCAGGATGGCGCCCTATTTGGATTATGACTAAAATATGCTGTGAGAAGTCAAGAAATACATTAATCTTTCGAAATACAATTTTAATCTAAAGCCTGCCGTCTAATCAAGTGAAGGCGCAAAAATAGTAGCATATTTGAGCTTCATTTGAACTTTAGCTAATCAGATACGTAATCCAAGAGTGAAAGATCTTTTCGTACTTAATAAATACTTGCTTAGATACAAAGGGAGGCTGATCATAGGGACGATCTGTGTGGTCTTGTCTAACTATTTCAAGGCCCTGGTCCCTTTAGAGATCGGCGAAGCCTTGGACTTTATCGTACTGAAAGTCAGTGATATGAAGGAGCAGGGCACCCAGTCATCAGACTTTAGCGCTGAGATGGGTGGCGACCTATTTACCTTCGGTCTGACAGTCCTATTCTACGCTTTGGTCATGGGTATCTTCATGTACTTCATGCGGCAGACCATCATCTATAACTCGCGCCTGATAGAATACGACCTGCGCAAAGACATCTATGAGCATTACCAAAATCTAGACGTCAGCTTCTACAAGAAGCACAATACGGGGGACTTAATGGCCAGGATCACAGAAGATGTATCTAAGGTAAGAATGTACTTAGGCCCAGCGGTCTTATATGGGATTAATCTCACATCGCTCTTTGTCATGGTGATCTACTCCATGATAAAAATCAATCCGACACTGTCATTCTACACGCTACTCCCTCTACCTCTGCTCTCCTTATCCATCTATATGGTCAGCAGCGTGATCAATAAAAAGAGTGAAGCCATCCAAAGGCAACTATCATCACTGAATAGCTTTGCTCAAGAGGTGTACTCTGGCATACACGTCATAAAATCCTACGTCAAAGAAGGCGCCTTTGGCAAAGCATTTGACGAAGAAAGTGAAATCTTTAAAGAGAAGTCATTGGAGCTGGCTAAAGTGAATGCCATGTTCTATCCTCTTATGATCTTGCTGGTATCTGTCAGCACGATTCTCACGGTGGTCGTCGGTGGCATCCAAGTCTCTAAAGGGCTAGCGACACCTGGAAATATAGCCCAATTCATCATCTACGTCAATATGCTGACCTGGCCTGTGACTGCCATCGGCTGGATCGCTTCCATCATCCAGCAAGCGTCAGCCTCCATGCAGCGCATTAATGAATTTCAAGCCGTCACCCCTGCCATCGAGAACGATAACGAAGCGGTATACGACGTGCAAGGAGAGATAGAATTCAGAGATGTGTCATTTACCTATCCGAATAGTGGTATCCAGGCCCTTAGCAATATCTCATTCAAAGTTAGCTCAGGGCAAAAATTAATCATCTTAGGTAAGACCGCCAGTGGAAAATCGACCATAGCAGAGTTACTGCTGCGCATGTATGATGTCAGTAGCGGTCAGATCCTGATCGACGGCAGAGACATCAAAGAACACAATCTAAATAGCATCCGAAAGAGCATAGGCTATGTACCTCAGGATGTCTTTTTGTTCTCAGATACAGCGACTAAGAATGTCCAATTTGGCAATGATGCAGCTACCTTCGCTGAGGTTCAAGAGTACACGGACTATGCCGCTGTCAGGGATGATATAGAATCGCTACCCGAACAATTCGAAACCAGAATCGGAGAGCGTGGTGTGACTCTATCAGGTGGTCAAAAGCAGAGAATGTCCATCGCCAGAGCGCTGATCAAAAAGCCTCAAATCGTGATTCTGGATGACTGTCTGAGTGCTGTAGATACCACGACAGAGCAGAAAATCCTGCAATACCTGAAGCGTTCTTTAGTCGAAAAATCAGCGATTATCATCACACATCGCATCATGTCAGGATTTGATGTGGATCAGATCATCGTGCTGGAAGACGGCAAAATGGCCGAAAAAGGCACACCAAGCGAGCTTTATGCCCAAAAAGGCTTCTATTTTGATATGCTAAATGAGCAAAAAGAGGAAAAACAATTGAAAAGTGCTTAAATTAATGGGATATCTAAGTTATATTACATTTGTGTATTCTATCTAATTAACCATTTAAACACTTACTAGTGGAAGATAATTCGAGATTTGAAAGTGTGTACTCTACTAAAGTGAGAGCTGGAAGACGGCGAACCTATTTTTTCGATGTCCGTAAAACTAAAGGTGGAGACTTCTATGTCACCCTGACTGAGAGCACCAAGAAATTTAACGGGGAGGGTTACGAAAGACACAAGATATTTCTTTACAAAGAAGACTTTAACAGATTTCTCGGTAGCCTGACTGAGACGATCAATCATGTCAAAAATAATCTGATGCCGGACTACGACTATGAAGAGTTCGAAAGAAGACAAGAAGAATGGGAGGCTCAGAAAGCGCTAGAAGATGCTCAGGCAGAAGTAAGCGGAGAAAGTGAGACGCCTGCTACGCCAGAAAAATCTGCAGCTACCACTTACAGCGATGCGACAGAGACGACATCATCCATTACTGCTGAAGATCAAGAACCAGCAACGGAGACAAAGAAGGATGTCAGTACTGAAGACGACATGGCTTGGTGATCAGTTTTAGCAAGAACGAATCATACTAACTTATAGCTCAGATACTTCGATCATCTGGTCCTCGACCTGGTGCACTAGTCCTATGTATTTAGGATCTCTTTTGATGAGTCTGTCACGTTCTGTCGGCAGGTCCACTTTGATATGTCTTACGATATTAGATGGTGCAGACTTCATGATATATATATCATCACCCAGATAGACTGCCTCAGATATATCGTGCGTGACGAAGATGATGGTCGACTGAAACTTATTCCAAATATTGGCAAGTAAATCCTGAACCTGCAGTCTGGTCCTTATATCGAGAGCACCAAAGGGTTCGTCCATCAGCAGTATCTCTGGATTAGCCAGCAGGCTTCTGGCTATGGCTACACGCTGCAGCTGACCACCAGAAAGAGATGGGTACTGTGCGAATTTCTTTTCGTGCCCTTCTAATCCGACCAGCTGAATCAGCTCCATAGCTTGTGCATCACGCTCTTTCTTTTTGACTCCCTTGTAGCGCAGTGCTAATCCTACATTATCCAGTACAGTCATCCAAGGTAATGATGAGTACTGCTGAAAGACCATACTGACACGCTCAGCCTCACTGACAGGCTTTCCTTTGATGATGACCTGCCCTTTTGTGGGTTCTTGTAGTCCTGCAATGTATCGCAGGAGTGTAGACTTCCCACAGCCAGACATGCCTAAGATGACGACGAATTGGCCTTGATCAGGCTTATCCTCCACCAAAAACTTGAGGTCCTTAATAATCCAATTTTTCCCACCATCGTAGCTCTGAGATATGTCTCTTAGCTCTATGATATTATCTAAACCGCTGTCGGGAAATTTAAGCATTCTGTTCTATGGTTTTAGCTGGAGTAACCTTTCTATCTCTGTACTTGCAGTAGGTCTGATATCCTTTATAAGCCACTATAGCTAGGAATATAATGTGGATCGCCCACAGCGTATCTTTGAATAAAAAGCTGAGCACCTTAATATCACCAAGCACAGGAATGTATTCATTGATGAAAAACAAAGAGTAAAGTGCTATCAAGATCCAGACAAATGCAGTCGTCGCGTATGCAAAGATCGAATCACTGATTGAGTCTTCGTCAACAGCAGGGCCATACTTATTCTTCACTTGGTATTTATGAGGAAAAAATTCTCTATCAAGCCACTTAAATATTCTGTCCTGGAGTATACCGATCATGATGATCAGTATCAATAGTGCAAATGTCTTGTCCACCCTGCCCTGTCTTCGGCCTGCGGAGAATATCAGTGCCCCTATGCCTCCCTGACTGGCGACCATCTCAGCGACAATGATGTATGTCCACGAGATAGCTGTGAGTATTCTAATATCATCAAATATTCGGGAGAAGACGGACGGCATGTACACCGTCCTGATGGTCTGCCAATCGCTGGCTCCCAGTGTGTATACGGTCTTCAGGTAGACATCCTTCACCTCATTGATACGCTGTACGACGACAGGCAGCAGGTATATCAAAATACCGAAGGCCAGAAAATTAACCTTCATCCCAGTCTGAATACCGAACCACACGATGAAAAGACCGGTGACCGCCGTCAAAGGGACAAACCTAAATGCCTCGATGATACCCTGGAAGAGCCCTCGAAATAGTGGCACCAATCCTATGGCAAAACCTAAAACGATCGAAATCGTAATGGCCTTCACATAGCCCGCCAGATTAAGACCGATAGAATAGGTCATATTCTTGATTAGCTCATTGTCTCTATAGAGCTCCCCATATGCACTGAGCACTTTGAATGGATTAGCTAAGATGCCTGAGCTCACTACAGGGTTCTCACCTGAGGTCAGCCCGATCCATACGACCAGAAACAAAGCAATTCCAATCACCCCCAAAGTCAAGTACTGGACTTTGGATAGTGGGCCTCTTAGCTTAAATAACCATGACTGCTTCATTCAATAGGCTTCCTCGCTCTGCTTAGGATGAGATTAATTGGAATTCAGTCCTTCTATTTTTTGCTTTACAAGCATCAGTCGCATTAGACTCGCAGCCTGCTACAGGTTTATCTGGACCATTACCTACGATGACAAATCGATTGCGATCCATACTATATTCTTGCACCAAGTAGTCGCACACCGCTTTTGCTCTTTTCTGTGATAAGTCCTTATTCATCTGATAGCCACCTGTGCTATCAGTGTTACCTTCGACTCTGATTTTTACATTCCCATAGGATTTAGCTAATTCTACAAATTGCAAGTCAATCAAGGTTTTCGCATTTTCAGACAGCTGGTATTGCCCTGTATTGAAAGTAATAGAAACGGGTTTCTTTGCGAATGCGGGCGTCTTCTTTTCTGCCTCAGTGGCAGGCTGGAAGGTCTTTGATTTTTCGGCAGCATGTGCATTTCCAGTGAGTTTAGCATTCGTGATGGCTGAGGTATTGATCACTGATCTCCAGCCAGGCGCCTCGGTCTCTGCATCACCAGTCTCCACGAATTTGCGGCTCATCTTCTCATATAGATTACCACCTCTCATACCTTTGAATCCTGAGTTCAGCCCGAAAAAGTTCAAGTTGTCACCATGCGTAGTCCAATAGACATTGTCCATCATTCCTTTCGCATCATCTACACTCAGTTGATTAAATTCTGCTAAGTATTTAGCTGCTTTTTCTTGATTTGACTTATTCTTTAGTTCAGCCACTCCTTTCATCCATCCTTCATAGAAAGCATTGATCTGCTTACCTTTTTTCGAGATGACGTCAGCCTTGGCGAACATGATATCAGCTATGATATTAGACTGCTCTCGACTGGTCAGAAGTACTTTTGATCCTGGTACATCCTGCGTAGCAAAAATGTCATCAGGGCTCCAGACGACAGCAGCATCGATATCATTACTCCTGAAAAGCTCTGCCGCCTTAAAGTTATCCGAGGTCTTGACGACTTCGATATCCTTATAGTCCAGACCTGCCGCCTCCAGTGCTGTGATCAGCATCGTCTGAGAAGGAGAAGGTACAGTGACCGCTACTTTCTTACCTTTCAGATCATTGGCTGTATTGATGCCACGCTTAGCGATTAGAGCATCTCCACCCCGACTCCAGTCTACTTGCATGAAGGCTTGGGGCTTGAACTGATTAATATCCTTAGGTGCCGTGTACAGCGGAAAGGCATCAGCTGTCTGCACGATCACATCATACTCACCAGCGATCCAAGCATCTAATGCATTAAAGAGATCATTCTCCAAAATGAATTCTACTTTCACTCCGTAATCTTTATAATATCGACTTCTCGTAGAGGCTTTCGCTCCCTCATTGAAATATAGGCCGGGAGCGTAGCCTCCCCATGAGACCAGCTGTACCTTCAGGACATCATCGTCAGAGGCACGAGAGGTCGTCGTCGCATTATCAGAAGACTCATTGTCAGCTTTAGAGGCACTATTATCTGATTCTCTCTCAGCAGAGGCCTGCTCAGCTTGCTCCGTCAGATTTTTCCCAAACTCTGTACTCTGAAGTAAATACCTGCCCCCAAAGAATAAGAATAGAAGGATCAATAAGGTGATCAATAATTTAGAAAATGAAGTTAATCGTCTTGCCATTTCATATTGTGTTTAGTGAAGTGAATGCATGTATAGCTCACCACTTCAAAGTTAATTTTGAGTATATATTACTAATCGAAAAAAGTATCGTATTGATTGGATCGATCTGCTAATTCTGGCGAAGCCACAGGTGCGTTCAGATCTAACACATCACTGTCACTCTCCGCTTTGAGGATCAGCTCTTCTTTAGCTTCACCCAGCAGCAGTGACTCCCCTTCTCGCTCCCACTTCTCCAGCATCTTCATGCCTTCTTCTTCGAAGACACCATTTTGCAGGTCTATGGATGACATAAAGTTCTCAGATACTTCCATGAAGCGTTCCATCTCTCCTACCTTCTGGCTGACATCGTCGGCGACAGCCTCGAGGGCCTGATCAAACATGGCTCGCTTATCCGCGTTGCCATTGATGATACTCATTGCAGAATTCATCGCTGAGTGGCTGGCTCTGATCGCTTTTCTCTCTTGCTCCTTCACCTTCACCTGATCTGACACATCTTCGACGAGTATCTCACTATTCTCATACATTTTAGAGAGGACTCGGTACATGACTTCCATTTTCTTATACAGGTCCTCTAGCTTGACATTGGACTCTTTCAGCCTTCCTGCCTTTCTGCTTTTTAGGATCATGACTGCCTTCTTATCTGTATCTCTGGCTTTACTGGCCTGAGTAAGATTGCTTTTGATTTCTTTCTGGTTATTGATGATGAGTTCTTTTAGCTTATGCATCTGACCACGGAGCTTGGTGATCTGCTTATTCATCTTACGCAGATTATCCTTCAGATCGTCTACATAGCTTTTCAAGATACCGATGGGATCTATCTGGACGAAGAGACCGGTAATCGCTCTCATGGCAGACCTGTACATGTAAGAGATCAGATTGCGCGCTTTCGAGTCTAAGGCCATGTAAATTATAGCTCCTAATACCAATAGTGTGACAGCTAGCCCGACGACACTTGAGGCAAAGGCTACAATAGCAGATAAAAAAGTGGAAACTAAAAGACCTGCACCTAATACCAGCCCACCTAAGACGAGGGCCCCTGTCACGCCTTCAGGTCTTCTCCAGAAGCTCTTCGATTTACGATCAGCCATACTTCTTCTTTTTCAGTTTTTTAATAGCAGAATACACTAAAATAATTCCCAAAAACAGGAATACGATTAAAATAACTCCCTTGAAATATGAATTATTCCATATTGGCAAGGCTTCCATTAATCTCAGCGTAGCAAGGGTGATAATTGTAATAACTAAGATAATAGAGATCAGATTTCTAAGTGGCATCTTACTCCAGATAAGTGTTCATTTTTTCAATATCCTTTTGGATCTGCCCCAGTACACTGTGATATGCATTGATGAATCCGTCCTGGGTCGCTTGCACCTTAGCCACGGACTCATTGATAGCTGTTTTCTGCTTGTCAAGTTTTTGTTTGTCAGCTTCGATTTCCTGCTGCAGTTTCTCGATCATCTGCTGCTTCTTGACGATCATCTCCTCTAATTGTGTGATGCCTTGTTCTCGATTGACCACTTGCTTCTGCTTCTGATTCTTTAGCGCATCAGAGAATTTATTTTCTTCTTTCTTGAGTACGTTGATATAGTGCTGGGCAGAATTGACCAGTTTAGATGGAGTGACGCCCATGGTTTTAGCCATCGCAAATGCTGATTGATACTTAGTCTGTTCATCCATATCCATCGCACTGAGATTCTGCAAGCTCTGTTTGAACTCGAGATAGTCGAATCCTTCTAAATTATTAGCTTCGATGGCTTTCAGTAATACGTCGACAAATTTTGGGCTTACCTTGCCAGATGGTGCGCTTGGTTTCGTTGATGGAGCAGAGACAGAGTTGACCATTCCATCATCATTAGCTGTTTGCTCTTGCTGTACTTGATCCGCAGCAGCTTCGGTCATTTCGTCCACATTCTCCGTGCTCTTCGCGGATTTATCCTCTACGATGAATAGCGATTTTAGTTTTTTAAGCATAATGTGTATTTCCTTCGATCCATGAGCGTAAGCTGATCCACTATGTTAGTGTCTCAGATTAAGCTATCATTCGGCAATTTAACGAATTTAGAGGCATAAGCGAAACTTAGAACAATTCATTATCAGTATCATCATTATCTCTATCTTGTCAGCCAAATAAAACAAGTAGAATGGCCATATATGTAGACAGTGAAATTAACCAGCTGAACTCTGTGATTGTTCATAATCCTGACATGGGAATCTCGCGCATATCACCGAAGCGATCCGATGATCTGCTCTTTGATGACATCGTACATCTACCAGCTATGCGAGATGAGCATCACACCTTTCAACAAGTAATAGAAGCCTTCGTACCGGAGCGAGAAGTCTTAGAGATAGAAGATCTGATCCAAGAGACCATAGAGCAGCAAAAGGACCTGACTGATGCCTTACTGGATAGCATCATCCTACACGAAGGACTTCCATCCTCATATAAAGACCGACTGATCAATCTCGAGCCAGCAAAGCTGAAAAACCTACTGATCACTGGCTATGATGATCAAAATGATCACATCTACTTTGACCCCATTCCTAATTTCATTTTTACCAGAGACATAGCCACAGTCATCAAGGACCACGTCATACTCGCTAAGGCTGCTAAGAAAGCGCGATATCGTGAAAATATGCTTACCCAATTCGTATTTCGTGGGCATGAGCGCTTCGCTGATATGCGTGATAAATTGATTAACCTCAATGACGTCAATAAATTTCCACCATCAAATAAAGGTGAGATCGTATCCATCGAAGGTGGAGATCTGATGATGCTCTCTGAGGATTACTTCTTAGTCGGATGTAGCGAAAGAACGACTGCTCATGCTTTCCACAGTATCAAAGAAAAGTTCTTTGAGCTGGGCCTCACTAAAAATGTCGTACAGGTGAAGATACCCACTGATCGCTCCTATATGCACATTGACACGCTCTTCACACGACTCGATAGTGATGCCATCATCTGCTTCAAGCCTATCGTATATGAGGGTATGAGCTCTACCATAGAGGTACACCGGTCCGAAGGCAAGACAGGCTTTTACCCATCAATCAAAGACTTTGTCTTAGAAGAGATTAATCCCGCCATGAAATTCATTTTCTCAGGTAATGGAGAATCACCTTACCAAGAACGAGAGCAGTGGACAGATGGATGTAATCTCGTAGCTGTCAAGCCAGGCGTAGCCATAGCCTATGACAGAAATCTCAAGACTGAAATAGCGCTGAAGGCGCAAGGCTATGAGATCATGAGTGCTAAGGACCTCATCAAACAGGCTGACATAGATAAAACATTCGCTCAAGGATTAGAAAAGACGATCATCACAATACCTTCTGGCGAACTGTCCAGAGCAAGGGGCGGATCACACTGTATGACCTGTCCGATCAATAGATCCAAATCAATCTAAGCCTGCATGCACAGACACCAGACGACATATCGAGTGACCTATGGTGACACTGATCAGATGGGCTACATGTACTACGGGCACTACGCTAGGCTCTATGAGATAGGCAGAGCTGAGATGCTCCGATCATCTGGACTGACCTATCAGCAGTTTGAGCAAGAACTGAAGATCATGATGCCTGTCATGCATCTGGAGTGCAAGTACCTCCGGCCTGCCCTCTATGACCAGCTCTTGACCATAGAGACCAGTCTGGTGGACATCCCGACTAAGATGATCACTTTCCACCATCGCATCCTGAATCAGCAGAACGAACTTCTGAACAAAGGACAAGTAAAATTATTTTTTATCGATATGAATACCCAAAAGAGGATCTCCTCGCCCGATGTGCTAACTAAAAAACTGAAGCCCTACTTTGGCTAAACTGAGCGACCGTATTTTTAATCTTCCAGTGGTGAGTAATATCATTGTCTGGTCTAAAAATCACGCCTTTCCAGGTTTTGATCAGGTACCGATATTCTATATTATCAAATTCATTTTTGAAGAATTGCGCAAGGATAGTATTACGACCAGAGCCGACGCCGTCGCCTTCAATTTCTTCTTGTCTATTTTCCCGTTCATCATCTTCATCCTACCGATCATCGCCAGCACACCACTGGGGACTAACTACATCATACTCGCGCGAGAATCCATCAGGGGAATTCTCCCCGATAGTGCTGAGTCGTATATATTTGAGCTGATCGGAGGCATCGAGCAAGAAGGTAATTTTGGCTTGCTCAGTATTGGTTTTTTCTTAGCCTTATACTTCTCATCTAACGGGATGTCCAAGCTCATGGAGGGCTTCGATAAGTCGTACAATACCACATTTAAGAGTCGATCATTTATCAAGCATCGTGCTATTGCGCTGGGGCTGACCATCCTCTTATTTGTGCTTTTGACTATCTCGATTGGTTTGATCGTATTGGGTCGACAGCTGCTGCAGTTTGTCGTGGATACATTCTCCCTGAGTGCTGCCTCAGAGTACACCTTTTTAGTCTTGCGATGGATTGTCGTATTCATCCTTTTCTATAGTGTGATCACCTCCATATATCGCTATGGCCCCTCCATGCTGAGAAAGATCAGACTGCTGAGTCCAGGAGCTACCTTAGCTACATTCCTATCCATCTTTAGCTCCGTCATCTTCAGCTATTTTGTGAATAATTTTGGCAGATACAATGAAATATATGGTTCGATCGGGGCCTTGATCGTTGTACTGGTATGGCTGCAGATCAATGCATTTATACTACTCATTGGTTTTGAGCTGAATGCCAGTATCGCCGTCAACCGAGATCTAAGAAAATCGGCTACTCATCAGCTAAAATAAAAACGGTGCTGCTGTAGACGAGAAGAAAATCTCAGATACAGCAACACCGCTATGCCTCTGCAGAGGCTTTGTCATATGTCTCCAGCTTATTTTACTGGACCAACGTTAATTGGCAACTTCAACTTACCCCAAGCAAAATGAATGGTAGAATCATCTGCTTTCATAAATGTCATGACCTCAGTGCTCTCATCAGCCATCACTGGTGTCACTTCGACTCTGAGCGCATCTTCTGATTCAGCGTATTTACCAGTACCCCACTGGTCAGCTACCTTATTAAAGATGACCGTCCAGCTTTCTTCAGATGGAATGGTAAAAACAGAATAAGTCCCTGCTTTCAGCATTTGTCCTTCCACCTCTACATCAGAGGATACGGTCATTTTAGTAGCTCCATTAGCGCCTGTTCTCCAGACCTTACCATAAGGTACGAGGCCACCCCACAGCTTTCTACCACGAGCAGATGGTGCATTGTAATCGATGGTCACATCCACTCCAGCGAAGCTTTCTGACATCGTCATCGGTGGGCTCTTAGGCTTATCCTGGCTGATGGCTACAGTAGCCGTGAGTGCTAGGGCAGCGAACAAGAATGATTTGATTATTGCTTTCATAATTAATTGTTTTAGATTCAAATTTGAGTAATGATAAAATCAGCTAAAGGTTCATTGTGAAGGCTTGGATGTCAACAATAAAACCAGTCGTCGCTCAAAACTATAGGCAATTACAACCAATCTCTATAGGCTAAACCCTATATTTTATCACTTTAACCCCTCCTTATTCAGGATTGGCGACTGAGTAATGTCGTGATCAACACATAGCACAATACTCTTATGTATTTATTAACGCTTTCGTAAGGGTATTCACTCTGTGGACCTTCTTAGCTCTGAAAAATCAAACCATTTATTTAAAAAATTAATAGACTCATGAAAATACTATACACCATCATATGCATCAGCATGGCCTGCAGCTGGAATCAGCTCTCCGCACAACAAATCTGCTCAGATGGAGAAATTTTGGTCGACAGCAACAATGGTCGAGTGACCTTCAGAGACCAGACTGGCACCTTCGACCCCTTCACCTATACTGTCTACCATAAGGCAGGAAATCTTTTCTTTGATCTGGTGACCCCTGGCGGCCTGTCTAATAACTTACGCCATAATGGCTCTAACCTCTACGTGGGAGAGAAAGTCAATGGTCCTGGACCAAGACTCTATGTCGGTGCTGCGGGGGACGGATCATCCACTATCGCTAATGCCTACCTGATGTATTCAGACCAATCACTTAAAAATAGTGTCAGACCTCTGACAAGAACTGCGAACCGAGTCCTCGATCTCAGACCCGTGACCTATAGATGGAATCAATCAAAACTGCAAGATGTTGGGTTTCTCGCACAAGAAGTAGAATCAGTCTTTCCAGAGCTGGTCCACACCGATGCAGAGACCGATGTAAAGTCAGTCGACTACATCAGACTCATTCCATACCTGGTGGACGCACTTAAAATGCAACAGGCAGAGATCGAAGCTTTAAAGCAAGCGATCAGCAACAAGTAAAACCTCTTTAAACAGCCTCAATTATAGCTTATTGAGCGTTTCTCATACGGATAGTTTTGATATGGGCACTTTTCGGAGTGCCCTTTTTCACTCAAACACAATAGAACTATATCCGTAATTTTACTATTATTTATGGCTCTTTATCTAATCGAAGGCTAAGACTGAACTAAACTTTAATCTTTGGATGTTACAGACTATAAAGTTTATTGATATTATTTTAATTTTAGTGTATGGGACAAGACAGCAAAATCAGGACTTTAACAAAAAGCAACAATACCGAAAAAAGGTATTATGACATTTTCCAGCATGATTTACCTTCATCTGTAGTTGTGAATGTAGAGTGGACCAAAAGTGGTGATTATTTTGAGAAATTTTCAATGTATGATTCGGGATACTCTATTGTTACTACTTTAGGAGAAACTACATTGATAAAAGACCTATAGAGTAAAATGCCGAATTGGAATGAAGTTATTCTTGAAATCCACCAAGAAAAGAAAAATCATCCTCATATAAACCCTTTAGACACAGTTCGAAGGAAATATTTGAATCGAATTTCTTCAATTACTGGTCGAAACATCATAGCATACTATTCAGGTTGGCTGCAAAAGCCAGGGGCTGCTGACACAGCAGTTAATGATAAAGATAAATCTGGTTTTATGCTCACAATCAATAAGTTAGATAGATCAAGAGGCTTAGATCTAATACTACACACACCTGGAGGTGACATAGCAGCTACAGAATCTTTAGTCGATTACCTCTATGCTATGTTTGATAAAGATATTAGAGTAATCGTTCCTCAGATCTCCATGTCAGCTGGCACTATGATTGCTTTTGCATCAAAGGAAATAGTAATGGGGAAACATTCTAATCTTGGGCCTATTGATCCTCAAATGGGAGGATTAGCCTGTCAGGCCGTCCTTAATGAATTCGAGCAAGCTAAAAACGACATTAAAGCAAATCCTCATGCCGCATCATTATGGCAAGTAATAATTAGTAAATATCATCCTACTTTCTTATTGGCCTGCCAACAAGCTATTGATTGGTCAGAAAAAATGGTGTTCGAATGGCTTAAAAATAATATGTGTGGCGGAGATGAAGATAAGGTAAATCGAATTATTGAAACATTTGCGAATCATACTGTCCAGAAATCACATGCTCGACATATTTCTAAACAAGAGTGTGAAAATATAGGTCTGAATATCACTGATCTTGAGGACGATCAAGATCTTCAAGATGCGGTCTTCACTACACATCATGCATTCATGCACACTTTCTCAAATACACTTGCGGTAAAAATAATAGAAAATCATAATGGCATAGCATACATAGAGCAATCTGCGCCACCAGCAAATAAATAAGCTTTTCATATTTGCCTCATCGACTGAAGAATAAGCTTGTAATTAGGATAGTTAGATAAATTACGTAGCAGCTAAACAAATTATTACTACCGAAATTAAACTTTCTATCGATCTCGTGGTCTTACATGGTATGAAAAAGCTATACATCGCAGTTATTTTATCACTATGCCTTTTGACCCTACTACATGGTCAGCGTAGAGGAGGACAAGGTAGAGGGCAGAAAATGGCCTTGACCCTCGTCGGGCAGCTCACAGATGCCAATTCTAACCAAGGATTAGAATTCGCTACGATCTCTGTATTTAGCAAGAGGGATTCTTCCTTAGTCGGAGGTGGGCTGACAGATGCAGATGGTGCATTTACCGTGGATATCAAGCCCGGGCCCATGTATGCGGTCATAGAGTATATCTCATATAAAACACTGACCATAGATGTCCCATTTGATCGAGAACTCATCAAGTCAGGCAATCGAAAAATAGATCTGGGTAAAATCAACATGTCGATCAACAGCACCCAGCTGGACGCCGTAGAGATCAGAGCAGAGAAAAGTGAGACCCAGTTTTCGCTGGATAAGAAGGTATTTAATGTAGGTAAGGACTTAGCTAACCAAGGCGGGTCTGCCGAAGACATCCTGGATAATGTCCCCTCAGTCACTGTAGACATCGAGGGTAATGTCAGCCTCAGAGGGAGCGAAGGTGTCAGAATCTTAGTCGACGGGAGACCTTCCAGTCTCATCGGCATCGGGAATACTAATGGGCTGAAAAACCTACCCGCTAACATGATTGACAAAGTAGAGGTGGTAACCAATCCCTCTGCGAGATACGAGGCAGAAGGCATGGCGGGTATTATCAATATTGTACTCAAGAAAGATACTGGCAGTGGATTCAATGGTTCGTTTGACGCCACCGTGGGATATCCAGAGCAAGAAGGATTTGGTGCTAATATCAACTATCGCAAAGGTAATCTGAACTGGTTTGCGAATTACTCCATACGTCACAGGACTGGACCAGGAAGCGGATTCACATACCAAGAGAGAACCATAGGTGACCTGGTAGAAATACTGGACTCCAGAAGAACACGTAATCGAGCGGGCCTGTCGAATAGTCTCCGGTTTGGTGCTGACTACTTCTTCAATGATAAGACCCAGCTCACTGGATCACTGACCTATCGTATTGGCGATGATAATAATCTGAGTACGATACAGTACGACTCTCTGCAGCGTATGGTATCCTCAATACAGCCAGACTTTCTAAATAACACCGTCAGGACTGATACCGAACTCGAAGATGAGACTAATCTGCAGTACAGCCTTAACTTCAGAAAGACCTTCTCATCCAGAGATCATAATCTGAATGCGTCCGTCCAATATCGGGATCAGAGAGAGGGCGAAAGTTCCATCTTCGAAGAGACCTTTACTCCCGCTGGAGAGCCGAGTTTCAATAGCCTCAATCAGCGGTCTAACAATGATGAAAGCGAATCGACCTGGCTGTTTCAAGTAGATTACGCTAAGCCCTTAGGCAAAGATCATAAGTATGAACTGGGTATCAGAAGCTCAATCAGAGATATAGGCAATGACTACTTAGTCGAAGAAGAGATGGGTGGCATCTTTTCGCCTCTCTTTCTGAATAATCAGCTCTTTGACAATGAGTTCGCCTATGATGAAAACATTCATGCGGCATACGGTACGTATGGTAATAAGCTTGGCAAGTTCAGCTACCAGCTGGGTGTAAGAGCAGAATACTCAGATGTCACCACGACGGAATCTAACAGCAATAATATTAATGCTCGTGACTACTTCAACTTATTTCCGAGTGCTCACCTAAACTATCAACTGGCAGAGGGCAACGCCATGCAGATCAGTTACTCCCGGCGGATCAATCGACCACGCTTTTGGTTCTTGAATCCATTCTTTACGCTGAGTGATCGCATCAACCTCTTTGGCGGTAATCCCAATCTGGATCCAGAATTCACCGATTCATACGAGATCGGCAATATCAAATACTGGGATAGCTTCACACTGAGCAGCTCTTTATTCTATCGTCATACCACCAATAATATCCAGCGCATCCAGCGACTCAATGATGATGGCACCACCATCAGACGTCCTGAGAATGTCGGTACAGGTGATGACTATGGCTTAGACCTGAATCTCTCTTTCTCTGGTATCAAATGGCTCAAACTCGATGCTAATGG
>CALFUK010000073.1 GCA_937929945.1 uncultured Saprospiraceae bacterium | reverse complement strand
GAGTCATCCAGCAGAGCATGGAGGACATAGAGAGCCCTGATAAGACACTCCAAGAGATTGCCGAAGACATCAATAAAATGTAATGATATTAGCCAAGAGAGTAGAATTATTTTGGGACGCCGTCAAGAAGAAAGACATGGTAGGCATTGAAGCCGCCTATGTGCCCAGTGAAGATACCTACGTGATCTTAGAAGGGCCGAGGTACTCCACACTCAGCTTCGTCAAGATCATCAAAGGCTGGGGCGATTTTAGCGGATCGCCCATCACTCTGCTCAGTATGGACTGGGTAGAAGGCCCCTTTGAGGAGATTGATGGGACGCTGGGCTGGGTCGGAGGCATCACCGATATCACCATCTCAGTGAATGGGAAGGACTTCGTCACCAGATTCCGCTGCAGCTTCGTCATGAAGCTCTACGATGGTGACTGGAAGATTAAGCATGAGCACGTGTCTGCTCCTTTGGAAGACCCTTACGGCATCGGAGACTGGCTGAAAAAGTAGGCTGTCGACAGCAGCTAAAGTATCTACATATTTTAATCATCAAGCCCTTAGCAGCAATGAATGTACTGATCGTCCATGCACATGAAAACCCCGATTCCTTCTGCAGCGCTTTATGCCAGACAGCTCAAACTACACTGCAGTCAGAAGGTCACCAAGTAACGCTGTCTGATCTCTACGTAGATCTATTCAACCCTGTCGGAGGCAAGCATGATTTCACCAGCCAGTCCGATGCTGAACACTATAAATATGCTTCGGAGCAAATCCATGCTTCAAAACAGGATGGCTTCACCGAAGAGTTGAGAAAAGAAATGGATAAGCTTATCGCTGCGGATGTTTTGAATTTTAATTTCCCACTGTGGTGGTTTGGCTTTCCAGCCATCATGAAGGGCTGGGTAGATCGTGTGATGGCCTACGGCGTGGCATATGGTGGCGACTATGGTTTTCGGGAGCAAGGCCGCTTCGCTGGTAAGCGTGCTTTTGTCACCATCACCACAGGCAGCCCTGCCAAAGCCTACCAAGCGGACGGAGCGAATAAGCGCAGCATGGATGAGATTTTGCGCAATGCCCACGAGGGTATCTTCGGTCTGGTGGGTTATGAAGTCTTGGATCCCTTCATCGCATACGGTGTGTCATGGATTGATGCTGAGGCACGGCAGGAGATACTCGGGAAGTATGAGGCATATATCAGGGCCTTATAGAAGGCATAAATGATATAAGAAAAAGCGATTTGATATTTAGTGATAATTGGAATGTCTAACTTCATGATAAGGCAGCATTTTGGGAATCCATTACCTTACTCACTCAGCACTTTACTAAACAGCCATAGCCAAAATCAATCGAAGATGCATCCATAATTTTCACTCATAACTCACACCTCAAGATCTCATAACCCAACTTCCTCATTCTCTCATAACTCAAAGATCTCATTCTCTCATAACTCATCACTCAATCTCTAATAACTAATAACTAATAACTCATAACTCAAAGATCTCATAACTCTTAACTCTTAACTCAAAGATCTCACACCTCAAAAATCTCACACCTCTTCCCTCTGTTTTATTTGACTATCTTATGCGCCAACCAAGTAAAACAAACCCGTAATGGATGCACACGAAGTGCCCGCGCAGGGCTGGGAAGGTGTGGTAGCGAATTTACGCTCCGACTTTCTCGCAGCGATCAGTGTATCCTTAGTGGCGCTGCCCTTAGGTCTGGGTGTGGCCGCAGCCTCAGGTGCACCACCGATAGCAGGCTTGATATCAGCCATCATCGGCGGTCTGGTGGCGACACCCTTTAGAGGCAGTCATATGGCGATCAATGGCCCAGCGGCAGGGCTGATCGCAGTCATTTTGTCTTCTATTTTTGCCTTGGAAGATGGCTCGGGCCAGACGCTTAATTATGTCTTAGCAGCCATCTGCATCTCGGGTGTCATACAAGTTGTCTTAGGGCTCTTGAAGCTGGGAAAGATAGCTGAAGTGGTGCCATCTTCTGTCATTCAAGGGATCATGGTGGCAATTGGCATCATCATATTCAGCACCCAGATTCACATAGCTCTCGGGACACATCCAGAAGGGCGAGGGACGATTGCGCTACTGAAGGAGATCGTGACGCAGCTGCCTAACATTCATCCAGTGATCATGGGGATCTCAGTGATTGGGATCATCATGCTGGTTGTGATTCCGAAGATCCAGTCGCGGCTATTGCATTACTTTCCAGCCTCGCTGTGGGTATTGGTCGTGGCCGTTATCGCAGCTTATGCATTCAATTTTTTCGAAGCGCATACCATAGAATTCGCTGGGAGAACTTATGATGTCGGCCCTGATCAGCTGATTAAGATACCTGACAACCTCTGGGATGCCATCATGTATCCAGACTTTAGCCGCATCGGAGACTACCAGTTTTGGATAGCTGTGCTATCGATTACCCTGATAGCTTCCATTCAGACCTTGGCGATGGCTAAGGCTGTGGACAAGTTAGATCCGTATAAGCGTAAGTCCAATTTGAACAAGGACTTGATCGGCGTGGGGCTGGCCACTGCGGTAGCAGGAGCGATAGGCGGGCTGCCCATCATCACCGTCATTGTGCGCAGTACAGTCAATGTCAATAACAATGCAAAAACCAAGTGGTCTAACTTCTATCATGGGATCTTAATCATCATCTTCTTGTTTCTACTGGCACCAGTCATTCAGATGATCCCCTTGGCGGCACTCGCAGCCATTCTGGTCTACATCGGTTTCAGACTAGCCTCTCCATCCGTGTTTAAGAATATCTATGATATGGGCATCGAGCAGCTCATATTCATGTTGGTCACCATCGGTATCACGCTGTATTCCGATCTGCTGTGGGGTATTTTGGGTGGTAGTTTGTTTACCCTGTTGGTACACATTTTACTCTCTCGGATGTCCTTTGGTGATTTTTTCAAAGAAGCATTTTCCAAGAAGACGAATATCCTCATGACGAAAGAGGATGATTACCTCCTGCAGGTGGATGGCATTGCCAACTTTCTAAAGATTCCGCTGATCAGTAAGCTGACGAAGATGGTGCCTCCTGGTGCAGATGTCACTATTGATTTGTCCCAGACGCGCTTAGTCGGAATGACCTTTATGGAATATTTAGTTGACTTTTTAAAAGCGCATAAGACCACAGGAGGCCAGGTGGTCATCAGAGGTCTGGACGAGCACGTCTCCTCTTCACCTCATAATAAAGCACTTAAAATATCGCTGACCAGTGCCACCAGAAAATTATCACCACGGCAGATCAGGCTGCAGCACTTAGCTACCGAGCGAAGCCTGCAGTACGTCAGTGATGTGGAATGGGATACCTCATATCTTAAGAATTTCCACTTCTTCGAGATCAGGCAGATCGAGCGAAAGTCTAACAGTCTGTCGGGGCAGATAGAAGGCCTCGATATGCAGTGGGAAATCGCTGATGTCACCTTCAGTGAGGGCGCGGCCTTCACCGCAGAGGTATTCAATACCACGCTGATGGTCCTCAAATTAAATCATCCCATACCAGTATTCTCAATAGAAAAGGAAGGTGTGATAGAGAAGCTATTTGATCGAGTCATGGCCTTCTCTGGTTACAGAGACATCGACTTCGAGATGTACACAGACTTCTCCAGCAAATTTCTGGTGATGGGCAATAAAGAAGAAGAGATCAAAGCCTTCTTCAATCAGGATATCATTAACTTCTTTGAGACCCGCCAGGTCTTTCACATCGAAAGTAATGGCGAAGCGCTGCTCATCTTTGATAA
>CALFUK010000072.1 GCA_937929945.1 uncultured Saprospiraceae bacterium | reverse complement strand
TGGCTACCGTCCATTCCAAAAGAATTTCTGACATTATCATATACAAATCCCGACTTATTAACAGCCGCTCGACTGAATAGAAATGATGATGTTCCATTACCAGTATCTCTCATGACAAAATCAGGATCACTGTTATTGATTTCTACATTATTATTGTCTGTATAAGTACTAGTTCCTGGAATACTCCATTGACCATAGGTGGTGAGTGTAGTAATGATTAGGCATAGCAGAGTGATACAATTTCGTTTCATTGTAATATTATTTTGGTTAATAAAATGGTGGAATAATAATTTGAGTTACCTTTTTTTTTTCGAATAAGAGAAGCTTTTTCATTCCGTTGTAAATCTACATAGCATAAGAGATTGAAACCATCCTCATTTATGAGCATTTTTTATGGCTCCATTGATGCAGTACAGCTAATCACAAATCTTTTTATTGCCATACTCGATACAAGCATATTATGTATTGATCGAATTAACATGCATAAAAGAGATAGATCAAGTTTATCCAGTACGGATGAATTATGGTCGTCAATTGTTCCCATGGAGCTACACATTAAGTCGTAGCTTTGTGCGATGCCTAGTCAAGGAATCATATTTATTTTGATCGCCACTTTCGCCTTTGCGTTTATGAATGTATTGGCCAAGGTATTATCTGGTATGCACGTGAGCCAGATTATCTTTGTCAGAGCTTTGGGCACCTTTGTATTCGTCTTTCCGTACATGCTATCTAAAGGTATTTCTATCAGGGGTAATCATCCTGCACTACTGAGTGTTAGAGCTGTACTGGGGCTCATATCATTAGCCTGTTTTTTCATGGCGATTCAGATTATTCCTTTAGGGTCAGCTATTTCGATCAGGTATCTGGGACCCATTTTTGGAGCTTTCTTGGCCTTCATTTACTTGAAGGAGCGGGTGAATGCTTGGCAGTGGGTGAGTTTTGCGATCGCTTTTTCTGGAGTGATCGTGATTAAAGGCTTCGACCTACGAGTGAGTACGTTCGGATTGGTCTTGTCATTGGTTTCAGCTTTTTTTCTTGGTATCACTTTTGTCCTGATCAGGTACTTAGCTACTAGGGAGCACTACTTGACCATCATTAATTACTTCATGGGAACATCTATTTTGATCAGCCTGTTTTTCATGGGGCTGTGGCGATGGCCTATCGGACATGAGTGGTATGCGGTAGCTGGAATAGGTGTCTTTGGATTAGTTGGGCAGGTGTGTATGACTCGGGCATTTGCTGCAGAGGAGACTTCCGTCATAGCGCCATTTAAGTACATGGAAGTCATCCATGCGATCATTTTGGGGTTGGTATTTTTTGGGGAGGGCTATTCCCTGATGGCTATTGTCGGTATAGCGCTGATCGTAGGGGGTATGATCATGAATGTCATGGCGAAAGAGAAGTCTAATAAAATAAGGCGCCCTTTCCTTCGTAAGTAAGTGTATCAATTGGAATGAATCATCCAGATCGTAGACATATCATTAATACGGGACAATACGACAAAAAAAAAGAGACAACAATCAAACGTTTTTGATTTTGTCTCTTTCTGCTTTTTAGCACCCTTAAACTGTACATCTATAAGACACGAGTGAGGCGCATGTACCACATTTTTTACCATCCTACAAAATGACTACGTCTTATTTTAGTGCTATGTTTATAAAAATATTGGGTGATATATGGAGATTAATTCTATAGGTATATTTCTGTTTGATGGTGTGGAGCTTCTTGATTTTGCTGGTCCATTGGAAGTATTTGGGGCGGCGAATTATCTAAAAGATGATGGGCTGTTCTCAATCAATACGGTGGCTGAGAAAAAACAGATCAAGACTTCGAAAGGGCTGCTGCACGTGAGTGCCGATCATATCTTATCCGATCAGACTTACGATTTGTTCATCATTCCTGGTGGATATGGCACGCGATCCATTGTTAGAAATCCAGAATTGCTGCACCGCATTGATGGTACCATCAGCCACGCTAAGATTACCGCTTCGGTCTGCACAGGTGCATTGATCTTGGCCGCATTAGGCAGGCTAAGTGGCAAGACCGTCTGTTCGCATCACTTATCATTTGATAAGCTGCTGGCCATTGACCCTACAGTCACCATCATGAAAGAGGAGCGCTATACTGATCACGGTGAGATCATTACTTCAGCAGGTGTGAGTGCGGGCATAGATATGGGCTTTCATTTTTTATCAAGGTATTATAGTAAGGCATTTTCCGACGAGACCCGGCAGTACATTGAGTATTATCCTGCACCAGTGTTATGAGAATACTGATTCTCTCAGATTTATTCTCGTTGGACTCTTGGCTGATTCATGACCAAGAGCCAGAGATCATGCCCGCTGTATATGAGTTATTTCGGAACCTTGGTGCATCCTCCCTTCACTCGTTTGATTGCATCATGTTTCATCAGACTGTGCGCAAGACCATCAGCTTCCCTAATGGATCGACCATAGAGATACATCCGCTAAGTATCGCTTTCCACTATCCCAGAAAATTCTTTTCTCTTTTTGCGATGCGAGGCTTGGCGAAACGGCGGCTGTCCCAGCAGACTTATGATGTCATCTATGGGATGAGCATCTACAGTGTCGTAGCCGCACAGCTTGGTACAGCTCATCAGCTGCCATCGGTGGCTAGACTTTTTGGGTCTTTGATCTACGATGTGATGAGGCGCAGGCAATATTTTAAATTATATACCAGATACATCCTCCAATACGCAGAAGCCAAATACCCATGTGATCTGATCATCTGTACGGAGGATGGGACGGAGTTTGATCGGGCCTTGGAGATCATCCAGCCAGGGCAAGAGGTGACGATGCTTCACAATGGGATCAGTGATAAACTAAGGAAGAAGCTACTATCCTATGATCATGTAGAGCGAATCGATCAAACAAAAAAGATACGCTTGGTCAGCATAGGCAGGCTGACCCAGTGGAAGCGGCATGAGCTCTGCATGCAGGTCCTGCAGAGACTGAGAAATGAGCATGAGCTAGATGCAGCGCTGACGATCATCGGACGTGGCGAACTGAAAGGTCAGCTGAAGAGAAAAGCCAGAAAGCTGTCCATCGCAGAGCATGTGATCTTTAAGGAAGGTATCTCTCATAAAGATATGCCCGAGGAAATAGCCAGCCACGATATCGGTCTCTTCCTCTATGATGCCAGTAATCTAGGTAATGCGCTCTGGGAGACAGCACTCAGTGGTCGCCTGTTAGTGCTGCGTGACACAGGTAAGACCGCTAAGGTATTTCGTCATGGAGAAAATGCCTTGGTGGTTCAGGATGATCCTGTAGCCATTGCCAGTACGATTGCCTCATTTCTCAATAAAGATGTGTCAGCCATTTGTCAGCACGGCAGAGACACAGTGAATGCGCTATTGCCCAGCTGGGAGGAGCGAATTGACGAGGAGATGAGTCTCATCAGTACATTTATTGATCAGAAATGCTGAGTAAGGTCTATTTTTACAGGAGTCTACGTTTAACTCTTTTAACTCAGAGGATGATGAATGACATTGATTAAATTAGAGATGCCATAATGAACAAACTAATTTTTGCCATGGTCTTTATTTTTGGATTCATGGCTTGTCAAGATCAGCAGGTGAGATCCCCTAAGCCATCCGAGACCAGCGAGCCTGCAGCCCAGCGCTCCGAGAAGGTGGAACTAAAGGGGAGTGGCTCTGAGCCAGGCTGGAGCATTTCGATCACCCATCAGACACAGGATCGATATAGCTTCCAGTTAATCACCAGTCTGGGGCGAAAGACGACTATTGGCACTCTGTCGCTACAATCACAGCCGCCACTAAGAGATGTCACTACAATTAGATATGCCGGTCAAGACTCTGACGCTCGAGAAATAAGCGTGGTATATCAGCATAAATCATGTCTTAATATGGCGGGGGAAGATCTGGAGGGCATCATTGTGCTAAGCTGGAATGAGCAAGAACTCACTGGCTGTGCGCAGCTACTCATGCAACAGTAGCCTGCTTATGACGCTGTGGCAAAAGTATGATTCAGCGGTCCAGAAGTCACCATCAGCCAGATCATTCAAGAGTAGGATTTTGTCTTGGTGATAGGGCTATTTATGTTTTCTGTAGTAATCGATAGCTCTGTGATCAGCTTTCATAAAATCTAAGCTTTCGAAGTCCACGAAATAAGTGTGGGCTCAGGGTAACAAAGTGAGTAATTTTGAGGGGTGAAAGAGTTATTTCATCTGCACGACTTTACGTATGTTTAAAAGAAAAACATGCCTCAACTTAATTTCTACGTTTTTTTGATCACAGCTGCCTTTCCGATTTTGCTTGGAGCGGTCTACTATAATCCTAAGGTCATGGGTAAGATCTGGCTATCCACGACTGATCTGACACCAGATGATGTGATGGGAGGGAATATGACCAAGACCTTATTGCTGTCATA
>CALFUK010000071.1 GCA_937929945.1 uncultured Saprospiraceae bacterium | reverse complement strand
CATCCAGATTGATGTTCGGCGTATCTCTGATGACAACCAGAATGGACTTAGGCGTCTCATAAGTATGATTTTCAGGAATTGTAAGCGACGGAAGCGTGGTATTCTTTGACAGATCTGTCTCGGTCGTACCAAGGATCTGATTGAATAGGTTATCATCGCTTTTCTGATTGATCGTCCAGAGTAAGCCTTCTTCCTTTATGCTATTCTCTCGCTCTATTCCTTCGAGAGTGCCGATTTTTACACTAAAATCAACATTAGGATGAAATAGTCGGAGAAATTCAGCGTACTTCTCTACAGCTCCAGTATTAGACTCCAGCGTCTTTTGCTCCACATAGTTTTGAGACTGTTGATCTATACCGACACCAGCTACTGCATTAGGCACAGCACTCATGCTGATCCTGGGTGAGCTTCCTATGAGCTCTATCTTTAAGTTGAATTCTCGAGCTAACATTGCATTGTACTCCTAGTATTTCTTGATGTCTTCGTGAGGATTCTGTATGGTCGTTAATATTGTATTTTTCATCGTGGGTGATTTTTGTTATAGAATGTATTAGAACTTGTCTCAGAGGATGGGAAAGACTTAATTCGTCGCCACTCGAGCACTCTCCAGATTTTGGCTGAAAGCAGGATTAGAAGAAGTCTGTGGTATAGAGAATAAAATTCTTTTTTTGTTCACAGGTAGATATACCTTAATAACATCACCTACGGGTGCTTTAAGAAATCTCCGAGAAGATTTTATTTTTTTTTTGCACATCATAGTATTGATTGATTCTACCACTATACCGTAGGACATGCATAATGTTCGAAATGACACTTTAGAGTAGAGTCAAGAAGGGGTGGTGATGCATGTGTGTGCTAGGCTCATAGCTTCGTCACGGACTAAAGAGCTGGTAGACATTCACCAGATCGAATCTGGTCAATACGATGAGTTCTTGAAGATCCAGCATTTTAAAAGATGCGTCAAGAAGTTTGGTCTCTCGACTGTTGATCAAGAAGAGCGAGCTTTCACCGATCTGATATTTTAGCTGTTCGGTCTCCAGCAGTGTCTGATAATCGATGACATTATCACTCAGCAGGGTGGTTTGCTCTGCCAGATTGGTTTCTGCTGCGATGAGGTTATTGACCACGGTCTGCAGATTTTGCCTGGTGATGTCCTGGTCCAGCGTGATTTGCTCTACATTGATTCGCTGCAGCTGCAGGTCCGCTCTGGACTTCCGATTGAGCAGTGGGTAGTAGAAGTCTAGGCCCCACTTATAGTCGCGGGGATTATACCTCACTAAGGCATCTGCATCATCCACTCTGAGCAGCGGATTGAAGTTCACATTTAGTTCTGGCTTCAGATTTTCTTTAGCGAGCCGCTGATTCAGCTCTACCATCCGCAGCTCGATCTGCAGCTGATTCAGTGTGGGTATCTGTGCCATAAGTTCGGGCGACCTGATCAGCAGCGTGTCTACCATATAAGCCGACTGAGTCAGATCCAATGATTCTGGCCTGCTGCTGTCTTGCAGCTCTAAGGGCAGCCGACCCTGATCCCACAGATAGTTATTCACCACATTGCGCGCATGTAGAATCTTCAGCTCTAACTTCGCGAGTTCTTGCTGTCTTGACCTGAGATTCACCGTCGCCTCGAGGGTATCGATAGCTGGCCGATCACCCACTTCATAGCCAGCTCGGGTATTCTGAAATCGCTCCTCGGCAATCTGAATGACTCGCCTTTGAATTTTGAGTTTCTCATGCAGCACCTGCCACTTGAGGTAGTCCTTAGATGCACTGAAGAGTAACTTATTAAACAGTTCGCGTCGCTTTAAGTCATTCGCCTGTCGGTACAGCTCGGCCTCCTGTAATCCTCTCCGACGCTCATCAAAGATCAGGCCTCGGCCTAGAGGTATACTGATGCCCGCCGCGAGCAGTCCATTGTCTGGTACAGATTCGCTCTCATTGAGAAATTGGCCACGATTGCGCTCATAAGCTACTTTTACATCAGCTCCCAGCCAGGTGGGAAGCTTGAGCTGTGACATCAGCCGCTGGTAGTAATTCTTATCTGCGAATTCTTTAGCATCATAATCTAAAGATAGTGTGGGGTCGAATCCAGCTCTCGCCTTGAGATCATATACATCCGACACCTCATCCAACAGTCGGGCCTGCATGGCCATGGGGTGATGATGCCTCACCATGTCGAGATAGTCATCCAGGATGATGAGTGAGTCTTGTGCTGATACCTGATGCGCAGACGCTGCAATCATCAGCCACAACAGCGCTCCCAATAATCCATGCAAGTGACACCCAGACCTAAGGCATCGTCCAATCCCGAAAGGGGCATCTATCAAATGAAAGTGTACTTGCATTATTTGATCTTCTTAATCGGTGCTTTGAGTTTTTTATCTGCCTTAATCTCATCCTGATAATAGTCAGCTGGAAAACCATTCAGCTGCCGCCACACCTCGTAGTACAGCCGGACCTTATTGAGCAAGACTAAGGCATTAGCCCCACCACCGATGCGGAGCTGCTCTGGCCATTTCTGCAGCTCTTCTGATTCTACCACGAGTATCCGATACATTCCATTCTTACTGATGAACTGATCTATGGCGAATACCTCACCGCTGAAAGTGCCAAACGAATTGTCTGGCCAGCCGGCGAAGATCAGCGCTGGCCATCCATCAAACATGATACGGACTTGCTGCCCACGCTTCATCAATGGCATATCCATCGGACGCACGTACATCTCTACGGCTAGCTCATACTCCTCTGGGATGATGCTGATGATGTCTTCTCCCGCCTTGATGTATTCACCAATGCCGATTCTCATAGCCTTAGTGATGGTGCCTTTGATGGGTGAAGTGATGTAGTAAGCGTTTGATCTGACTTCATATTGATTATACTTAGACTCCAGCTTATTGACCTCCCCGACACTATTATATTGCAGCGAATTAGTCGATTGGATATCTGAGTTGATTTTCGCGAGCTTTTCATTCACTTCGTTCTTGATCGCAAAGGCATTCGCACTCAGATTATTGATGTCATTTTGATAGTTGCTCATCTTATTCTGAATGTCTAAGTACTTGGCTTGTGCCTTTTGCCACTTCAGGTCTTTCAGCTCCACTTCAGTCAGTGACTTGATGCCCTTTTTATAGAGTTCATTAGTCCGATCATACTGCTTCTTAGAGTTCTGCTGATCGATATCGGCAGCGACGAGCGCCAGACTATCACTTTGTATTTTAAGCTTGACTTGATTGATTTTTATCTCATTCTGCTGCAGCTTTACATCTCGATTTTGGGCTATGGCTGCAGCCTGCTCCTTCAGATTCTGCACCTTGATTTTATAGGCATTGACTGATTCCTCCTTGGCCTCTATCTGGCTTCTAGTGCGAGTCAGGATCTCTGGATCTAAGTATGCTTCTTTAGATTCTTCTATCCTGAGTATGGTATCACCGGCATTCACAGAGGCACCTTCCTGCACAAACCACTTCACGATCTTGCCATCGATCAGAGACTGTATGGCCTGAGGCTTGTCGTAGGGATTGAGCGCAGACACGTAGCCCTTTGATCTGATGTTCTGTGTCCATGGCAGGAAGAGTGCCAGGATGCCTACGATCGCCACCACAGCTAAGAGCCGTAGCAGGGTCTGAGAGATAGAGCGCTCATCTAATCTGCGAAAGGCAGAGTACCGACTCTTATCTATTTTATCGTCAATGGACTTCTGGGCGATGTTAAGCATGACTATCAGATTCAAATGAAGAATAAATGACTCGACCCTTTTCGATCAGGACCTTATCGGAGATGTATTTACTCCAGATGGGACTGACCGTGGTGATGATGATAGACCATGGCTTATTCCTGACGACTTCGCTGATGATGTTCTCTTTTTCATCACTGCTGATGTGGTTCAGCGGATCTTCCAAGATGAGTAGTTTAGGTTCATTCACGATGGCGCGGGCCAGTTTTATCTTATCCTGGACACTGCGAGGCAGCTTTCTTCCTTCGGGATCTAAGATCGTCTTTAGGCCCAGAGGGATGGAAGAGATAAAGTCATCGAGTCGAGTGATTCTGATGGCCGTGGTGATCTGTGTGGCGCTAACATCCCTGCCCATCTTGATATTGTCAAGGACCGTCCCCTGGAAGATATCGTGCTGACTCAGCGAGAAGCCGATGTGTTTCCTCAGTTTACCCATATTGAGGGACTGAAGAGGAAACCCTTTGTACTTGATAATGCCTCGGTCTGGATGAAGGATACCGCTGAGCAACTGTAGAAAGGTAGACTTGCCAGACCCAGATGGACCGTCGATGATGACAGACTTACCTTCGGGTACGTGTAGATCAAAGCCATCGATCGTGTTAGAAGAATCATTCGGAAACTTATAGTACAAGCGATCAGCCGTCACTGAGAAAGCTACTTGCTCATCCTTGAATTCTAATCCATCGTCTTGATCCAGAGGCATGTCCAAGACGTAGCCTATTTTTTCTAATGCTGTCAGGACATCGTAAATCGAGTCAAGCGACTTGATCAGCTTTTCTACCGAAGCGATGATCAAGATGATGATGATCTCTGCTGCCACGAACTGTCCAATATTCATTTCTTGATTAAAGACTAGGATGCTACCTGTGATCAATAATCCAGCAGCGATGACCACCTTGAAACCAATGAGATAGCTGAACTGACCAATCAATATTTTAAAATGATTCTCTCGATCCGTCAGGTATTGATTCACCTTTTCATTACTCTGACTCAGGTCATAGTCTGATTCGCTGATCAGCTTAAATGACATCTTAGTTCTGGCGATCTCCTCCAGCCAAAAAGCGATCTTATACTTGGAGCTCGACTCTTTGATGCTGGTCCGTAGACCACGCGGCCCAGTGATGGCAATGATAAAATAAATTAAAGCGACCAATATAATGCTGAAGATGATAAAGAAAGTGTGATACAAACTGAGGACGATCAGACCGACTACAATTTGAAAGAGCGCCAATGAAAAATCGATCAGAATCTTTGGCAGACCTTTCTGGATGGTCATGGTATCAAAAAAACGATTGGTCAGCTCTGGGGCATAGTAATCTTCAAAGGCGCTGTGCTTAATACGCGGAATGCGATAGGCAAATTCGAAAGAGGCCCTGCTAAAAATTTTCTGGGCTATATTCTCCACGATGCGCAGCTGCAGGAGCTGGAGATAGCCCGTCAGGCCGATTCCACCAATGACCACAAAGACCAGAATCATCCACGAGCTCGTGATCTCGCCCCCTTGGATGAGATTGATGATGGCTTGGATGCCGAGAGGCAGCGAGAGATTGACTAATCCATTGAAGAAAGCATAGATGTACACCTGACTGATGTCCTTCTTGTCCCTCTGAAGCAGACGCTTAAATCTCTGAAAGGCCGTAAGACGACTCATGGTTTGGGACATGACGGACATATATTTAATCGTAAATAAAAGCTACTGGTCTCGGGCATACACTTGCCTGAAGTCCGTGCAGCTATGAAATACATAGAATCTAGGCCATTTGTTGCATTGATGGACATATTAATTATACAATGTTTCATTTAGGTGTATAGTCTAATCTGCATTTTTCAATGTGCTTGTCCTTATGGCGAGCAAGGGACAGGATGACCCTATCAATAGAAACAGCTAAAAGAGATTTCATATCCTCCGACTTATGCTTCACTATGATGTCATGACCAGGCACACCTAATATGAATGTAATCTGGTACACTGGAGATCGGGAACCTTCCGATGTGACATAGAGCTTAGTGTAGAGCAGCTGACCAAATTTTTCTTGCAGCTTTCTCATCTTCCATTTGGCAAATCTAATGTACTTATTGGGGACTTGCGCCTTATTTCTGACTGTAATATTCATACTATGGTCTCTTTGTGAGTGCAAATATAGACTAATTAAACAATAATGTTAGTATTACTTACTTAAATATAGTTTATGTTAACTAATAGTTTTATTTTATACTTATAGTTGTATATTGTACTATCATTTTATGAAAGATGTCTAGAGATATTAAGTTTGACCTCCCGGAGAAGCTCTTTTTGAAAGACCCACAAGACTCTAAATTCGGGCAGAAGCTCCTGCAGCACACCATCGTACTCATGCACGAGCTGGGTTTTGAGCAATTCACCTTCAAAAAGCTGGCGACTGCCATGTCCTCTGCAGAAGTATCGATCTATCGCTACTTTGAGAATAAGCACTTACTCCTGCTCTACCTCAACTCTTGGTACTGGGAATGGGTACACTACCTCATCGACTTTCATACTGTCAATATCGAAGACCCCAGAAGAAAACTCAAGAAGGTACTGCACTCCATCATCTTCGCAGCGCATGAACAAGACATCCACGGATTCGCCAATCAAAAAATCCTGCAAGAGATCATGATCCAAGAAAGCTCTAAATCGTACCACATCCGTGATGTGGATAAAGAAAATAAGGACGGCCTCTTCATCTCTTACAAGCTCATGGTGAATAAGATTGCCGATATTATAAAAGAAGTCAATCCAGAATTTGACTACCCTCGGACGCTATCCAGCACTGTATTCGAAATGGTAAATAACCAGATCTACTACGCCGAGCACCTCCCCCGGCTGACTGACTTAAAGAATAAGAAAACGAAGCTCGACACCTTAGAGATCATTGTGAATAAATTTGTCTTTGCAGCTCTGGATGCTTCCTGATGATGCTTGGCATGGCTTAACTATGTCTAAGACCGAGCTATCAGGTGATAATGAGCTTTATGGCATAAGAGGGTCAGTCCACCACTTCTTGTTATCGCTTCTGCATAGCTTCAAGACTTTTTAATAAATGGTATCTTACCAGTAGACAACACTTCTATTGGAATAATAAAGACAAAACGATGAGTAAATCAAGACGTAAAACAGGCCAACCGCCTGGAACAATCATCTTCACCGGAGAGCAGAAAGTCTCACAAAGCAGCATCCATCATCTCAGCTATAACGAGAGCGATTGTCAAGATTCTCTGATCAACAATAATGAAATAGTCCAGACAAAGCAGATTAATGATCGCATCAACTGGTATGACATCAGAGGACTGCATGACACGACTTGGCTCAATCAGATAGCCAATATTTTTGGCATCAGCCCCTTGGTATTAGAAGACATCGTGGATGTGCATAAGCGCCCATCTTTTGGCAGCTACACGGGTGGCCACTTAATCGTATTGAAGGCACTAAGCTATGATGAGTCCAATATGACTGTATCCTCAGAGCACATCAGCATATACTTCCGCGAGAACCTCCTGATCAGCTTTCAAGAAGACGAGTCTGACATCTTTCATCTGATCAGAAAGAGACTGAAGGATGGACAGGGCAAGATCAGACAGCGAGGAGCTGACTACCTCATGTTTGCTCTATGTGACCTCATCGTAGACTACTACTACCAGGTCATAGAAAAAATACAAATGAACGTAGAAATACAAGAGGACGAAATCCTGGCCCACGCCTCCGGCAATCAAAAAGAGTCCATCCACATGATGCGCAAAGAGATAATCAAAATCCGTAAAATGATCTACCCCCTGCGGGAAGCCATCAGCCAGATGCTCAGGATGGAAGATGAAGTCATCCATAGTAGTACTGACGTATATTTACGAGGCCTCTATGATCACACCATACATGTATTAGACATGCTGGATACGCAGCGGGACCTGCTCAATGGACTGCAAGAGCTGTACCTCTCAGAAATTAACTTTAGAATGAATGAGATCATGAAAGTCCTCACCATCATGACAGCGATTTTCGTACCCCTCTCCTTCTTAACTGGACTTTACGGGATGAATTTCGAATATATTCCCGAGCTCAGGTTTCGCTATGGCTATTTTATACTATTAGCTGTGATGGTGATTATGGTGATTGTCCTACTCCTTTGGTTCAGGAAGCGTAAGTGGCTGTAGCCTTAGAATTAAGTGCTCAATGCGTCTCCAAACGATCATCACGGAAAGGGGCTCCGTTAAAGATATCCCTCTTAGCTGCGACACTGCGTATTAGAAACACGAGCTATACAGAGTCATTATCTGTTACAAAGGTAGATTGTTATGATTCTGATGGAGCAGTGGCGCGCCGCTTTTTTTTGGACAAGACAATCGATATCCCACCCATGGCCACAGTAAATTATGTACTTGAAAAGAGGACGACTCTGGAGGAACAGGCGCTACCTTCATGGTCTCACTAAAAGGGCGCAATGAGCGCATGAAACTCATTTAAGTCATCATGATCGGAGAATTTAATAATATTAGATTTACATTCTCAACGGACGGCTGAGCAGTGGATCCGCCCCCTGAAAAGCATTACCGAATCATTCGTCACGGAGCAGTAGCTGAGATCAGCGATGTTCATCTTAAAGATATATGTATGAATTTTCACACGCGAAAATGGATCAAACCTGAAGACTTAAATCCCAACAAATCACTCTTCGGTGGTAAATTATTAGCCTGGATTGATGAAGAGGCAGCTTTATATACTATCGTACAACTGGAAAATCAATACATCGTCACCAAAGGTATGACTGAGATCAACTTTATGTCGAGCGCCTATGAAGGCGAGATCATCGAAATAGGAATAGAAGCAATCAAATTTGGTCGAACATCAGTGACCCTGAAGTGCGAGGTGCGTAATATGATGACCAGAGAGATCATCATCACCATCGATAACATCACCATGGTGAATCTTGATAAAGAGGGCAAACCAACACCTCATGGTAAAACTAAAATAGAATACATCAGTGACCGACTGAAGTAAGCTAAGAGAGATAGAAGCAAATAACTATCAGTAAGCTATCCTTCACAAGACTTCTTATATCCGACGAAGTAGTCTAAGGTCTTCATAATGCCGTATAATAAGGCACCCAAGGTCAATATCTTGAAGGTGAAAGAAAGGACCAAAAAAATCGATTGCATGATAAACATAAGCGTTGAATTTTAAGGTTACTTAATAGCCTAAATATACATACTATTATGTATAATAGCAATACTATCATCTTGTCATTTATACTTAAACCTCTATGTTTAGCTTTTTCTGAGGCGATGTATCTGTGAGCAATCATAGAGCTAGATAACCTCTCCCGATGCCGCAGTCATAACAGTACTTTGTGTACTTATTTTATTTAATTCTCATCCAAATCGAACTTCCTCAAGGCACAGCGGTATAGTCTGCATACATAGGAAGTTTAGTTTAATTAATAGCAAAACGCCAATAACTACAAACTTCCAATCTATTTTTTAACATTAAACATTATAACATCATGCTTAGAACCACAGTCACGCTATTTATTATAGCATTAATCGCGGCAGCATTAGGATTCTCAGGTATTGCAGGTGCAGCAGCTGGAATTGCCAAAATTGTATTTTTCATATTCCTAATCCTTTTTGTCGTGTCTTTAATTGGAAGATTAGTCAGTAAGGCCTAAGAACCACCATATAGAAATCCATTTTTTTTAAAATTTTAAAATCAAAAAACCATGAGCGAATTAGCTGATAAAATCAAAGGAAATATCAATATAGTCAAAGAAAAACTGAAGCAAGAATATGCTGAACTGACTGATGACGACTTCACATATCAAGAAGGTAAAGAAGACGAAATGTTAGGAAAAATCCAAAAGAAAATAGGTAAGACTAAAGATGAAATTAAAGATTTCTTCAATTTGTAATTGAAGAAAATGCAAACCCTATTTTTTCTAACTCATAAAAATAATTAAAATGAAAAATAACAACAGCACCTTACTTTTGCTAACTGGTTTAGTAGCGGGTGCATCAGCAGCCTACTTTCTCAAAAGCGAAAAAGGGCAAAAAATGGTAAACCTGCTCATATCTAAAAGTGATGAGCTTAAGAATACAGTAGCAGAACAATCACAGGCATTAGTGGATAGTGGAAGATCTCTTGTCAATGATGCGTACCAAGCAAGTTCTGAAAAGGCATCTGAAATAAAAGACTCCGTAGAAACTACATTAGTCGAAGCTAAGGAAGTATCTAAAAATAAAATCGATAATTTTCAAAGCGGCGTTGACAAAGCCAAAGCCAAATTAGCTAACGCATAGAAATTAACAGTATCATGCAGCATACATCAGAATCAGCCCAGAGTCCATTAAGCCAGGCAGGCGAAAATTTTCACTATGTTAAAACCATTGTGAATAATCAGGTGGAGATCAAGAAACTTGAGCTGCTACAGAATAGCACGCAGGTCATTGGTAAGACCATTTTATTTGCCACTTTAGCGGTTCTAATCGGGCTGAGCTGTTTGATTCTTACTATACTAAGCATTATTCTCTTAGCTACTTGGATGGAATCCTGGCCTCTGGCCTGTGTCTGTGCAGCTGGAGCCCTACTACTAATAGCGACAATCATATATCTTGCAAGAAGAGTGCTCATCTTCAATCCATTAGAAGCTAAGATGATACAACTTGTAGATACAGAATAATATATATCATGAATTCAATCATAGAACAAAGAATCAATAAACTTCAGCGCGAGATAGACCTCGCAGAATATAATCTCAAATCCAATTTTAATGAATTTGAAATCCAAGACATGCTACCAGAGATCAATTTGTTTTCAAGCAACCCGTATAACACCAGGTCTCATGGTGCCTCTCCAAAAGAATCATTGTTGGGAAAAGTAGCCAAACTACTGTTAGACAAAAACGACTTATCAAGCTTAGTAACATATTATAATCTCATAAGCTCAGGACTCAAGATAATCAGATCATGATGAAACCCAATCATCATGGACTAAGGAATGCAGCTTACAGTGTGATCATTCTGATCGGGGTAGGCTATTTATTAAAAATTGGCTCCTCCATTATCATCCCATTTATATTTGCCACTTTTTTGGCGGTATTTCTCCACCCTGTAGAGTCAAAGATCAATCATTACATTAAGTGGAAGGGGGTATCTGTATTCCTCTCCTTTCTGGCGCTCATCATACCCTTTGTGATCATTACATCGTTATTCTCTTATCAACTGTTGACGATATTAGAGTCACTTCCATCCATTGGCGACAACATGACTAAAGGCTTGGATCAAATGCTTAAAAAGATTAATGGGCTTATCCCATTCATACAGCTGGAAAGCGGTGAGCTAATGAAGCAGACTGAAGACCCAAATCTTACTGGCCCCCTAAAATACATCGGTCAAGGACTAATATCCACCACCAGCTTCCTTACATCACTTGGCATGACACTTATATACTCTTTCCTATTACTGTATTACCGCAAGAGTATCAGTAAGTTTATTCTCTATCAATCAGAGAAATCGTCACGTGCTGACTTTAAAGTGACCCTGGGAAAAATCAAAGACACCATTCAATCATACATTGGAGGTCTGGGATTAGTCGTCGTCATCCTATCCGTGCTGAATAGCATTGGACTGTCACTCATCGGCATTGACTACGCCATCTTCTGGGGCACCCTAGCTGGCATTCTCGCCATCATTCCCTATGTAGGCACTTTAGTCGGTGGCATGCTCCCATTCATATATGCATTTGCCAACACTGACACCAGCTGGCAGCCCATAGCAGTCTTAGCCTATTATCTCTTTATTCAGCAAGTAGAAGGTAATTTCATCACACCCAAAATTGTCGGTGACAAGGTGGATATTAATCCGCTCTTTGCTATTATCAGCTTAGTCTTCTTCGGTACATTTTGGGGAGTGGCAGGTGTCGTCTTAGCCTTACCAATCATTTCCATCATCAAAATAATCTTAAGCAACTTTGAAGGCACACTAGCCTACGCTGCCTTGATGAGCGCGAACATGAATGATAATGCAGGTATCTTCAAGCGCATCGCATCCCGCCATGAGTAAGCCTATGGAATGTGAGACTATCGCACAAGCGAAGCAAATCTGCGACATCTATGTGATACAATACAGCCATTGATCAATCTAGTCTCTGACCCTTCTATGCTTTTTGGATTTTTTATATCCGAAGTAATTGGATCAATTGCAGCTTAGATCTGATTTTTTCAGTTGTGACTATGTAGCTTAAGAGCAATAATTACAACAGGCTCTTAAATCTTGGACGTTTAGGTGCTACATCGCCAAGCCTCTCTTTCTTGGCCGCTTCAAAAGCACTGAAATTCCCTTCATAGAATACCACCTGACCATCATCCTCATAAGATAAGATATGTGTCGCTAATCGATCGATGAACCACCTGTCGTGAGAAATAACTAACACACAGCCAGCAAAATTTTCGATGGCCTCCTCCAGCGCTCGCAGGGTATTCACATCAATATCATTCGTCGGCTCATCCAGCAGCAAGACATTGCCACCTTCTTTGAGCGTCATAGCCAGGTGCAGACGATTGCGCTCTCCCCCAGAGAGGACATCCACTTTCTTCTGTTGGTCAGCACCCATAAAGTTGAAGCGGCTAAGGTAGGCCCGAGCATTGACCTCGGCATTACCCACTTGGATGATATCATTACCCTTACTCACTACCTCGTAGATGGTCTTACCTGGTATAAGGTCTTCATGCGACTGATCGACATAAGCCAGCTGCACCGTATCTCCTACGATTATTTTACCACTGTCTGGCTCTTCCTCTCCCATCACCATTCTGAAGAGTGTAGACTTACCGACTCCATTAGGACCGATGATTCCGACAATAGCATTTTTAGGGACTGACAGATTCATATTCTCGATCAATATGCGCTTGTCATAGGACTTCGTCAGACTCTCTACATCGATGACAACATCACCAAGTCGCGGACCAGAGGGAATGAATATCTCTAGCCTTGCTTCTTTCTCTTTAGCTTCCTGTGCGCTGAGCGAATCATATGCGCTCAGCCTGGCCTTACCTTTAGCCTGTCTGGCCTTGGGCGCCAGCCTGCTCCATTCTAATTCTCGCTTCAGGATCTTCTGACGCTTAGACTCTGCTTTCTCCTCTTGCGCTAGTCGCTTCGACTTTTGCTCCAGCCAAGTAGAATAGTTACCCTCCCAAGGAATGCCCTCTCCTCGATCCAGCTCTAAGATCCAGCCAGCTACATTGTCCAAGAAGTACCGATCGTGAGTCACTGCTATGACCGTACCTGGAAAGGACTTGAGAAACTGCTCCAGCCAGTGTACACTCTCTGCATCCAAGTGGTTAGTCGGCTCATCCAGCAGCAGGATATCGGGCTTACTCAGCAGCAGTCTGCAGAGCGCGATCCGCCTGCGCTCACCACCAGATAGGACTGACACCTTCGCATCATCGGGTGGACAGCGGAGGGCATCCATCGCTACTTCGAGCGTATGATCCAGCTCCCAGGCATTGTAAAAGTCCATCTTCTCCATCAGTTCGCCCTGTTCTTCTATCAGCTTCATCATGGCGTCATTATCCATAGGCTCTGCCAGCTTATTAGAGATGTCTTCGTAAGCTGTTGCTACATCTACAATGTGCTGCACTCCTTCTTGTACTATTTCCTTTACTGTCTTGGATTCATCCAGCTCTGGCTCCTGTGCTAAGTAGCCGATCTTGTATTCCTTATCGAAGGTGACTTTCCCCTGATAATTGGTATCTAATCCAGCAATAATCTTCAGCAGACTGGACTTACCAGATCCATTGAGACCCAAGACGCCAATCTTAGCTCCATAGTAAAAAGAGAGCCAAATATTCTTTAGCACTTGCTTACTCGGAGGATATACCTTAGTGACGCCTTCCATGGCGAATATGACTTTCTTATCTGACATGTATGTGTTTATTATTTTAAGTGCCTCTAATGTAATAAGAGTCTGTGAGATTATGTTTTATGTCTATTCCATTTAGATTTTTTAGGGACACCTGACCAACTATAAAGCACCTACCTGAAGTCTATCTTTTTATATCGTTCATTGGCGGATCAATGACTCATAGACTTGGCAGTAAATACTATGAATCATCTGAAAGCATTCACGTTAAAAAATCAAACAATTGAGAAAGAGTTTACATACATTCATGAGCATAGTCCTGATCGGTCTGATTATCTCCTGCAGTAAGTCTCCCGTCAGTGAGCAGCATGACGCTTTTGAGCAAAGCCTGAAGACATGGCAAAATCTAAAAGATGACAATGGCGAGGACTATGCGTATAGCTCGGTATCATCATCGGCATTCGGATTTGGCAGCGAAACGATAATCACAGTCATATCAGGTGAGGTGGTTCGAAGAAGTTACCAAGAGTTCACTTTTGGAGAAAACTCCTTTGACAGAATTAATACTGATGTCAGCTACCTAGAAGAAGGTATGGCGATAGGGACCAATGAGCGAGGCCTCATGGCTGTGACAATTGATGAGCTTTATGATACCTGCGCTGGTGAGTATCTGACTGTAAATGAAGTAGATAACAACGTATTCTTTGAAACTGAAACTAATGGAGTCGTGAATCTGTGTGGCTTCTTCCCTAAAAATTGTGCGGATGACTGTTTCACCGGATTCAGCATAGATTCATTTGAGTTTCTTTAATTCAGGTAGCTGCTGAACAAAAGCTTCCAAAAAACTCTGCAGAACAAATAAGCAGTAGCCCACTGCCACTCTACGGGCGAAAATCAAAAAAAGAGACGCCACCGCCATACAGACAAAGTAAGAAAGATCAGAGACTTCTAAATTTTTGCTGACACAGCACATGAGGAATTATCCGCATCAACAAATTGTCACAATAGCGCATCACTTCATCAAACTTCAGGGCATAAAAAAAGGTTGGCAACACAAACCAACCTTTAACCAATTTAAAAACAAACTTTGAATTGCTTTGCTTACAAAAGCTATTGTAATCATGAAACAAACAAAACACAATCGAAAGATAACATTATATTACATTAATATCACAATTTTGACACAAAATTAGTTCATCAATTGTGCTCGCGGAAATTAGCTGACAATTTGCTACATTGATGAAATAAGCTTCATCTTAGAGGCACGTTCGTTAATTAGACATTCGTCATGCCAGTAAATTACAGAGAATTTGATCTAAAACAACTACGCAAGGATACCAGTATGAGCCAAGCAGAACTGGCTGAAATGCTTCAGGTCAGTAGAAGCAGACTGAGCCGGATAGAGAATTATAAAGAGCGCTTGAGCTACATTCAGGCTTCGATCTTGATCAAGAGAATCAAAAATTTCTCTGATTATGAGATTGACACAGCAGACGAAGACGCTGGAGGAGAAACCATCAAGCAGCTTCGGTTCAAAATAGATTCTCTCAAAGAAGTCATCGCACTCAAAGATGAAATCATCAGCTCCAAGCAGGAACAGATAGAGCTACTGAAAAGCCAAAACTCGATTATAACGTCATCCAATATCGCCCAGCCCATTAATCTATCAGTGCTGAATAATAAGGGAGACCTCGTCAATTGGGACCTTATCGACATACCGACGGATAAGTACATAGAGATCAAGCCCGGCATATATGATCGAACCTTAGAATCTTCAGATCATTTCATCAGCGAAGAAGAGAAAATTTTCAAGGACGCTCTCAATAACATTGACTTTGAAAAATTTAGGGTACTGCTTAATTATTCTAAGGAAGGCACCATTTTCGAAACTCACTACCACGCCGAACCAGAATCCATTATCGTAGCAGAGGGCCAAATTCAAGAAACACTATCAGGCACCATTCTATCTGATAATGAAGTGATCCGATTTGAGAGCATGCAGCCTCACCGTATTCTTAATCTGGCAGACAGCAGACTGATTATCCTTTTAGAAAAATTGTGTTAACTCCTGCCAATTCCGAATCAAGATAAAGATATCTGTAATCAGGAAATACATCAGCTAATTGCATAAGCTGACTTTATGGGCTAAGCAGTCAGATTCCCTTTTAACCAGCTGACACACTCTCCAAAACTATCAAAGAAATACTTTTCTGGTATTAGTCCTGGTTTGACCTTGAAGCGATCAAACATTGTCTCTGGCTGACCATGTAGATCAGTGAATACGACCTTCACGTCTTTAGAATGTAAGTATTGTATGGCATCCTCCATAGCATACAGCCCAGACTGATCTATATATGGCACCTTGTCCATCCTGATGATGACCGTATCCAGATTGGGCAGACTATTCACCAGATCCTGAAAGCGCGAAGCAAATCCAAAGAACAGCGGTCCATCCAAGTGTTTGATGAATACTCGGCTTCCAAACTCCTCCAAGATAGTACCCTCATCAGCCCAGGGTATCTCACGACTGAAGCTACTCAGCGGAGCACTCACTGTCTTATGATCTACGACATCACTGACCTTCTTCATGAAAAGGATGGAAGCTAAGATCAGGCCTATGATCACAGCCTCGATCAGACCGACGAAGACTGTAAGGACCAGCACGATGACCATGATCGCGACTTCGCTATTAGGTATCTGCTTCATCTGACCTAATCCCTTATAGTCCATCACACCTATGCCGACAGTGATCAATATACCAGCTAATACGGCTGCGGGGATCATAGACGCGATCGGGCCCAATAGCATAAGAATGACTAACAGCAGTATACCAGCTATCATCCCAGATAGCTTCGTCTTACCTCCTGAATCAATATTGACGATCGTCCGAATGGTCGCTCCAGCACCAGGTATTCCACCAAAAATCGCTGCTATAGAGTTACCAATACCCTGTCCAATTAATTCTTTATTCGGATTGTGCTTTGTCTTTGTCTTATTATCAGCGACGACGGAAGTCAGCAGTGAGTCAATGGTCCCTAGCACTGCCAGTGATACAGCACTCGCTATATAGGGGCTGACTTGAGAGAACTTGAACCCCGTAAAAATGTCTAAGTACGGCACAGGAAACCCACTTGGTATAGTCCCGATCGTCCTGTAATCCGGTAGAAAGAGTAGAGCTCCTATGGTGACTGCAATCAGAGCCACCAGCGTACTGGGCACGGCCTTCGTGATCCGCTTGAAGCCATAGATGATAAATATGGTGATCAGCCCTAGTATGAGATCAGTGTAGTTGATCTGACCAAATGCTCTCTTAAATAATTGGAGCGCACCTGTGACTCCAGATGCGTATTTACCGGCGAGCGCTTGTGATTCCTTGTCTATGTCTGCAGCGGAGATACCTTGAGCACGCTTGATCGTCTCTTCAAAATCCTCTAATACCAGTATCTCTTCGCCTGCCTCATCCCTCAGTATGCGCTCTAATATTAACTCCTCAGCTTCAGCCTTATACTGATTCACGAATGCCATGTCCTCTTTGGGATAGTAGCCGATCAGAGGCAGGATCTGAGTGATGATGATGATCACGCCTATACCCGTCATAAAGCCCGATACGACAGGGTATGGCATATATTTAATATACTGTCCGATTCTGGTAATACCGAATACGATCTGCAAGAGTCCTGCTAAAAAAAAGACCATGAGGATGGCTGGGAGCGCTGCCTCAAGATTCCCTTCATTCGCTGCAATAATACCTGCTATGACCACCATACTGACAGCTGTCATAGGTGCCGTGGGACCAGAGATCTGAGTATTCGTCCCTCCGAAGAGGGCAGCAAAAAACGATATAAAAATAGCACCGTATAGTCCTGCAGCTGCTCCTAATCCAGACTGCAGTCCGAAGGCCAGTGCCAATGGCAGTGCAACAATACCCGCGGTGATCCCACCAAATAAATCTCCTTTAAACTCTGAAAAATCTAAAAATTTTTCCTTCATGATTCGACGATTGTAATAAGCTTTACTGCATATATATCAGAATACTTTTATACCCAGACATACTGGTGAAATATAGCGATAATAGTATTGCTATCTTAATAAATAGCAAATTTTATTATCATGCCCATAGCTTCTCAATGTGTCAAAATCATATCTTATTATTGACCCATCCAACACGATTCGATGACTAAGTCGCTATATTGAGTCTCTGATTTATACCGATATGCTGTGGAAAGAATTTATTAGAATCTCATTACTCACCATAGCGGGGACTATCGCTCTCATTTATCTTTCTGCTGCTCTAATTCCGATCTTGGCTCCCCATCTCCATTTTTCTATGGCAGCGGTCGCAGTGTTCAGCCTGATCTCTCTCGGCGTCTTCATTTTTGGAAATATCATAGCAGATTCACCGAATAAATATTTATATAATAACCTTATCGTCATCAACTTCATAGCGAAACTGTTCTTCTCAATACTGACTGTATTGATCTATGTGAAAGGCTACGCGCCTGACGATAATCATTATATGATCTCCTTTATCGTCATCTACTTGATCTTCACTGTCTATGAGCTGTACTTTATGACGCGCCAGGCTAAGACGAAGCGTTAGGATAGAGGAAGCTGTGCTCTCTTCTCTGCTGGCTATAGGATGTGTACCAAATGCCAATCGTGGTTAGAGCAAAATCGAATTAAAATCTCCTTGTATGATACAGGATCACCACTCCGATAGCTGATATCACAGTAAGCTGCCGTATGAAAGATATGACAGTCATAGCAATGACAGTCGTCTACTCTGATATACGATGACTAACCCTTCCCACTGAAAGCCACCACCTGATACCCTTCTTGGCGAAGTAGATGGATGACGCCTTGCTCACCTGCCAAGTGACCCGCACCGACCGCAAAAAAGTTTTGCTTCTCAGCCATCAAGGTCATCATCTGGGGGATCCAGTTTCGATTCCTCTGACCTAATAAGAGGTCATCATACTCTGACAGGCCACCTTCTTCCGACATGGTCATGGAGAGCATTTCTTCTAGGTTTTGCTGCTTGTAGACCTCCACTATCTTTTGGAAAGAGTCACTACCCGTATCGCCCACTTTGATGGTCTCGACCAGCATGTCCGCCTGCGCTTTATAAGGTATACTATCGAATACAGAAAACTGGAATTCTAAAGTCTCCAGTCCGCCGATCGGCTTATCACTGTTATTGGCCATCTCCATAAATTCGAATTCGTAAGACTTAATCTTACCACTCTGCAGATCGCTTGGATCCATATCACCAGAAGCGAATACGGTAAGAAACATGGGCTTCATACGCTGAAACATCATCAGCGGCAGTCCCATCTTTTTAAAATGCTTTTGGATCAGATCATAGTCTTCTTCCGTGACCAAGTCTTTGATTGTCAGGTCATCCTTCATGTAGGCCTTATTCATCAGGCCCATCATACTAGACATATCGGTGACCTGCGTGATGTCTATTTCGAAGACCACATTCTCAGACTCGTCCATGGCTGACATCGTACCATCTGGCAGAAAGAAGTCTTCACCACCGATCATGTGTATCGTACCGTACAGATACGATGGCTTCTCTAAGCCGTTACCAGTGATCTTCCAGAGCAGTGAGTTAGCCAGTGGCTCATACTGATCTGTCTTGGTCACTGCGTCTTTTATCTGCTCCCCCATCTCAGCAGCACCATCTTTGGAGGTCTTGCAGGATGATATATGTACCGTGATGAGCGCGGCAATGATGGATAAGAATGCGAATTTGAATTTAGTCAACATGTTCAATTTTTAAGATTTTAGCGTCTTTGTCTGGTGATTTCATAGAGTATAATGCCTGCAGACACAGAAACGTTCAATGAATCAGTAGAACCGAACTGTGGGATTAAAAAAGAATCATCGGCCTTTTGGTTAAGCTCCTTCTGCACCCCTCGCTGCTCAGCTCCTAAGATGACAGCTGTCGGGCCCGTCATATCGAGATCATAGATTTTCTTCTCGGCCCTGATATCAGCAGAGAAGACCTGAATGCCACTGTTCTGCAGCAGCTCGATGCACTCCGTGAGCTTAGAGATGCGACAGACTGGAATATTCAGCAGTGCTCCGGATGATGTTTTGACTGCATCATTATTGATCGCTGCTGTGTTATTCTTCGGAATGATGATGGCATGTGCCCCGAATACCTCAGCTGACCTGGCTATGCCACCAAAATTTCTAACATCCTTGATGTGATCCAGTATGACAATCAGAGGTGACTGCTGCTGCTCGAATAAGAAGGGGATGATGTCATCCAGCTCTTGAAACTCTATGGGAGAGGTAGCCGCGACGACACCTTGATGATTGCGCCCCCCGCACAGCCGATTGAGGCTTTCTATCTCAGTCCTCACTAATGGGATGCCTCGCTCATTCGTCATCTGTCGCAGCTGTACTTCGAAAAGCCCACTGAGGCGATTGTGGACGAATAGCTTCGCAATAGGTTTTTTGCTTTTTAGTAGCTCTTCGACAGCGTGCCGACCGAAGATGATCTCGTGTTTTAATTCCATACTATAAATTAGCTGCAAGATATTACAATTAGTCCTTTTTGCACTTCTTATCGGCCTTAGCTGGCTAATGGGTGCCTAATTCTCCTGACAATTCACATAATATTAGTAGAAAGCGCAGTCAGATATCCGTAACTTTCTGTCATGAATAAAGTGATCATGATCTTGTCCGTATGCCTGATCCAGTCGACAGGCCTCTTTGCCCAGAAAAAAGCACAGCTGCAAGCCAAAGCTGACATTGTCCTTTCCACCTACTACGAAGAGTGGCAACTGAATAAAGCAGACATCTCTGACTATATCATCAGCAGCCATCATACGACTGAACATAATCAGGTGACCCATGTCTACCTAAACCAAAGCATAGACGGCATCCCCATTCACAATGCGATAGCCAACTTTAGCTATAAAAATAAACAAACGTTCATTGCCAACAGCAGATTCGTCAAGGATGCCCGCTCCAAAGTGGTGAGTACGGCTGCTGCGCTGTCCGCCACAGCCGCAGTACATGCCTTCGCCAAGCACCATGATCTGGAAGCTCCGAAAAAGCTAAAATCAATCAACACTGAATCTGATGGCCGAACGCTATTCACTTCTTCAGGCCTATCTGATCTGAGCATCAGTGCTGAGAAAAAATATTACGTCACTGCTGATGAGAAGCTCATATTAGCCTGGAAAATAGAGGCTTTAGTGACAGGTACTACTGACTATTGGTCTAGCTTCGTCAGTGCCGCTGATGGCTCTCACCTGGCCAGCAAGAACTTGACTACCTCATGCCGATTCCATAAGCATAGCTATACGAATCAGGACAGATTATGCCGAGAGCAGGCAGCTCCAAAGCCAGCTACTCAGCCCATATCTCCAGATCCAATCAAGAAAAAGAAAGTCCAAGATGGCTCGTCATACCTAGTCTACCCACTCCCCCTAGAAAGTCCGGCAGAGGGCAATCAAGTACTTGTGACTGAACCAGCACTGGAAATCGCCTCACCTTTCGGGTGGCATGACACTGACGGAGTAGACGGCCCAGAACACACCATCACCAGAGGTAATAATGTTCACGCTTTTAATAATGCTACCGGAAATGGCAGAACAGAAGAATCTGAGCCTGACGGAGGAGTGGCACTGAGTTTTAATTTTCCTCGCAGCAGAACAGCCGAACCATTTGACAATGTTGAATCTGATGTCACCCAGCTGTTTTACCTTAATAACTGGATGCATGATTTCTCTTATTTTTTCGGATTTGACGAAGCTGCGGGAAATTTTCAAGTGAATAACTATGGTAAGCCGGGCAGAGGCGACGACGAAGTGGAAGCCCGAACACTGGAGGACTTTGACAATGGTGATGATCAAGAGTTTAATAACGCGAGATTCGCAAGTCCGAGCGATGGATCCAATGGTGTGATGTTTATGTTTCCATGGACCTCCCTTGAAGTCAATCTCAAGTTTTTAGAGCCTGCAGAAGATGTGGTGCCACTTCCATTTGCCATTGGCAATTTTGGATTTGATGAAGCCGGTGAGTTTACCAGCTCTCTAGTATTTGCTATGGATGCTGGTGGAGTATCAGTGACGGATGCTTGTGACAGCATCACCAATGCAGCTGATATCGCTGGTAAGATCGTATTAGTAGACAGGGGTGAGTGCGACTTCAGCTTCAAGGTATTCCAGCTTCAGAAGGCTGGTGCCGTAGGTGTCATCGTAGGTAATAATCAGGGCGAGCAGCTCGTGTCTATGGCCGCTGGGCAGAATTCTGATGATGTCACTATCCCTTCAGCCTTCATCAGCCAATCACAACGAGATTACCTCCTAAGTTTACTCAATCAAGGTAAAGAAGTCATCTTCGAATTCGATGTAGATATCCCCACGCCACGCGTCATTTCAGGCTCCTACGACAATGGCGTCGTGAATCACGAATATGGCCACGGCATCTCAATCAGGATGACAGGAGGCCGATCCCAATCAGGCTGCCTCAATGCAGACGAACAAATGGGAGAAGGCTGGAGCGACTTCCTCACATTGGTGACTACAGCCAAAGCCGATGATCTGGGGACAGATACTCGAGGGCTGGGTACATTCATAGACCGCTCTAATCCATCCATGTCTGGGATCAGGCGCCTGCCCTACTCCACAGATAAAACGGTTAATAACCAGACCTACCACGACATCCGATTCACTGGCTTCACGACTAATGAAGGCCGCAGAGGCGAGCATGAAGTCGGGGAGGTGTGGAACTCGATGCTTTGGGACATGTACTGGGCCTTCGTGGAGCAAGATGGATTCGATCCTGACTGGACTAATCGAGAATCAGGTAACTATAAAGCCATCCAACTGGTCTTTGATGGGATGGCTATGCAGCGGTGCAATCCTGGGTTTGTGGATGGCAGAAATGCTATACTTGCAGCTGATCAGGCTAGCTTCGATGGAGCGAATCAATGTCTGATCTGGAAAGCATTCGCGGAGCGAGGATTGGGATTTGATGCAGATCAGGGCTCAGCCTTTCAGCGAGAAGATGGTGTAGAAGGATACCTCACTCACCCCAGCTGCAGAAACGAGCTGAGCATCACGAAACAAGCCACTGAGATCATCAATGCCGGAGACCTCATCGAGGTCACCCTGACGATAGCTAACTATACCGGCCAAACAGTCACTGGCGTCACTGTATCAGACGTCATACCTGAAAATACGCAAGCTGGGCTGACGGATGTCACCGTAGGCTTCGACTACTCCCCTGGGGATGACATGGTCAGCTTTGACATTGGCAGCATGGCCAACCAAGAGCTAGTGGAAATCAGCTACTTCATCCAGTCAGATGTAGATTTGGTATCTTTCTCTTATCTATTAGATGGAGCAGATCCTGATCTATCTATTCTAACACCTACATCTATAGCTGGCGAGATCTTTTGGGAAAATAAAATCTCTGAAGTAGATCAAGCCTGGGTCATAGAAGGAAAAAACGAGGTATACGATCAGGCTCTGACGACTACAGAGCCTGTACTCATTGCAGGAGAATCTCCCGTGTTGCGCCTATCTCACAATTATGACACACATTTATTTTTCTCAGGTGCCGATATAGAAGTCTCCACGAATGGCGGCTCAGACTGGACCAGCATTACCGAAGACCAGTTCTTACTCAATGCCTACAATGACCGAGTCGGATTTAAAGCGAATCGCGCTAAGGGATTCACTGGCGAAAGCGATGAGCTCATCGAATCCATCATCGATCTATCAGCCTATCGTGGACAGTCCATTGACTTGCGCTTCCGCTACACCAGTCTCATTGGTGAAGCTGTCAGCAGTGCGGCTACACCGGGATTAGGCTGGCTAATCGAAAGCATCGAATTCAGCGATCAAAAAAGCTACGATCTGAATCAAGCCTGCGTCAGCAGTGAGGAAGGTTTTAGCGCATGCGACGGTGCCATGACCTATATTAATGCAGACCTGATGTCATCCACGAATGAGATTCTGCAAGAGGAGCACAGCTTCAGCCTCTACCCGAATCCAGCATCTGACCAACTGAATCTGACAATGAATCCAAAAGGTGCCACGAGTGGTATCATGAATGTATATAGTCTGGATGGATCGCTGCTCGTCTCAGAAGCACTGCGACTGAGAGGCTCTGCCTTCTCACAGTCATTTGACATCAGCAGACTGCAGACAGGATTTTACCTGGTGAGCGTCTCTACGCCTGAGTATAGTATCACGCAGAAACTCATGGTGGGACGATAGTGATTTTTGAAAAATGAGCTGTCAGCTCCTTCTTTCTCAATCTCTGCTTGTGACAAGCTCCAGATCATTGCTAAAATTGACAAACCGTGATAAAATACAAGGGAATGGTACATTTATTCCCGAAAAGCTATAGACATGACTCATGCTAGAGATTAATCCTGAGGACATGGCCCTATATGCCGTATGGTAATGACTTAAAGGATGTGATTCTTAAAGTCTAGTTTATACTGAGGACAATTATCAAGGACTATCAAATCATTCGTCAAACTGGATAGAAAGAGTATCCTTGTTTCTCGTCTTCCCCAGCTTATAGCTTAGGCCTGCCATAAAGTACCTAGATAGTGTATTAAAATTAGATTGGCTCAATGAATTTTCACTTCCGAATCTTGTAAGGCCCTGGTTCTGATTCAGCAGATCTCTAGCGATCAGCTTCACATTGATGCGGCTCTGAAGAAAGCGCTGGGAAAATTCGACATTCCAAATATTAAATGATCGAGACTCAGAAAAAAATTCACCTGAATAAGACTTATGATCAAAAGAAGTTGTCAGAGTTGTCTTTGGACCTATAAAAATATTTCCTTCAATAAACCAATCATAATTGACAAAGTCTTGGTTAAATTCCTGGTTGAGCGAATAGACACGTTTGGTGAAATTCATCTTAAAACCAGCTGAAATATCTATCAAATCCTTATGCCTATTGTCGATTCTGAGACTCAAATTTGCTTTATTCTCGCCAACATTGTTTTTCACATCATCAATAAAATTTTCGTATTGAAGAGCCTGCAGATCAAGATTGACACGAACATTAATTTTCAGTGGTCGCAGGGGAGACGTATAGGATGCAATAGCCTTAGCATACTGATAGTGATCTACATTGATCGGTGTAATGATTCTGCTAAGGATATCATTAAAAGTCGTTTTATTGATGATTCTATTACCGGTCTTTTGCAGATTCACATATACTGAAGTGTTAGACGAGTTAAACTGATCAAAGGCATGGTAAGAGAATGAAAGCTGATGACTATATTCTGGATTCAAATTTACATTTCCCACGTATAGTAAATTTGGATTTATATTATTTTCAATAGGCATTAATTGACTCAGCGTGGGAGCATTGATCTGAGTGCGATAGGACAGCTCGATTTTCTTGGACCGACTAATTTTGTGATTGATGTTTGCAGAAGGCAGGAGATTCTGATAAGAACGATAAGTCGATTGCAATGTTTGAGCTAACATTCCTGACAGGCTCGTCAGCTGTGTCGCTATGCTAAAGCTGGCTTTGGTCTTTTTGGTATTCTTTCTCAGGCTTGCCGCGATTCTATGATAGCTGAGTCGGTTCTCATAGCTGGTACTCAGTTCAGTATTCCGTTGCAGCCCAATGTCAGTAACATCTATAAAATCTCTGGCTGGCTGCTCTTGGCTCTGTAGGAAAGCATATGATACACCAAGGTATTTTTTTTGAGATAACGGTTCTGTGTAGTGGCTTGTCAGCATTATTTCTGAGTGGTCTGTATCAAAGATTTGATTTTGAAATAGCTCGGACATGAAGCTATTTGACACTAACCGATTTTTCAAAATGATATCCTCCCTTTCTAAGCCACTTTTAATTTTGATCTGATTAATCCAATTTCTGCCATTAGCATTTAGACGCTTTTTGTATTGAACTGACGAATCAAAAGCATACTGTGTTCTGACAGCGTGTTGATCAAATTCTGATTGTGATAACAATACGCTATTACTTCTGTATTCTGTTTCGCTCTGCTGATTCTCTCGAAGAAAGACATACTGTCCAGTAGCCTTGATTACCACCTCATTAAAAGGGTTAATTTTATAGATCAGCTTGGTATTTAATCTTTGATTATCACGTGATGATCTCATCATCAACATGTCATGGTTCGTAAAATTTTGGTTCAAATTAAAATTCTCTCCTTTGGTCATTTTAGTCAGATCAGTCTTTAAATCATTATAGAAATAATGACCAGAAAATTTTAGCTTTTGACTAAAATCATAGTTCAAATTAGCGCCTATGGCCTGACGATCATAGATACCCTCAGCAACATCAGATTGTCCAAGGAAAGAGTTAGGCCCAGTCAATCCGCCTGAGGATATAGCATTTCCCAGCCCTCCCATGAAGCTGATATACTCGTTAGAATTAAAAGAACGCTGATTTATATTGTTGGTGCTAGCTATAATTGAAGCCTGCATCTGAGGACTGAATCGATTATAATTCGCTTTTCCAAGCATGGTTTTTGCACTTCCCTTTTGAGCCTCTACCTTACCAAAGCCTCCTTGTTTATAATCTTCTTTAAGCTTAAGATTGATGGTCTTCTCTTCTTGACCATCATCTATTCCAGTGAATTCTGCTATATCTGATTGTTTATCAAAGACTTGCACCTTATCAATCGCTTCAGCTTCCAAATTTTTAGTCGCAATTAGAGGATCAGAGCCAAAAAACTCCTTACCATCCACTAAGACTTGCTCTACTACCTCTCCTTGTGCTTTGATCTGTCCTGATCGACTTACCTCAATACCAGGCAATTTCTTAAGCAAATCTTCTACACTAGCCCCTTCTCTAGTCCTGAATGCTGCTGTATTATAATTGATGGTATCTCCAATGATGCCCAGAGGTATGTGCTCTGCTTGAATAGTGACCTCCTGCAGTATTTTAGTAGCCTCTACCATTCTAATAGGTTTCAGTTCGAGATCTACCTCATTCACGAAAAGAGGTATCATCTGACTCTCAAAACCGACATAGCTCAACTGAATCACGTAACTACCAGATGGTACATTATCAAGCCTATACATACCATTTTCATCAGACAGACCAAATGATACCATGGTAGAATCCTGAGGCTCTAATAAAATAATAGTAGTTCCGTAAAGCGCTTGTTCAGTCTTATCAGTGATTTTGCCAGAGATAGTCTGCTGACCCAAAAGAACGGCCGCAAAACTCAGCAGTGCAATTAATAGAAAAGCTTTTTTAAGTCCCATTGAATTTTAAAAATTAATTGGCTGCTGCCATTCCTTTAATGGATCGATACAAGCATCTTCCTGGTCACTAAGAGATGACTAGTATAGCATCATTCCTAATTTCTGATAATCAAATAACTTCCTCCATTACTAGACTCCATTTCCTTCCTTTTATCAGTGACTACTTTTTCAAATTCTTCTTGACTCATCAGTTGACCTTCACTGGGCACGACAATGGGTAAATCTAAATCACCTATGGAAATTTGGGTTGCTTTAATCTCCTTCTTAGTTTCTCCTACCGAAGCCATCAGAATAGCACCTGGAAGACCATGAAAACCAGCTGGTCCAATTGAGCTTGGAATCTGCGGCGTGAACCATGCAACCACAATTTCATCATCCTTATTAACTGTAGTTGCCTTGATACATTCATAGTCTAAGTACTTGATTTTCTCAGTAGTCACCTTCCACTTATAAGGAATTTGCTCACTGCTCACTCTGAATGCCCGATTCATAAATCCTTGCTGGTGAATGGTCTCCTTAGATAGTAAATCCGTATATAATTTTTCTGGTATTTCATCTCCATAACTGATGGTCATTTTCACTGAGCCATCATCGCTTTCCATTTCGGAGTCTGCTACGTCTTCTTGATCAGTACTGGCATAAATGGATTGTTCTGGATTGAAGCTCAATGTCATAATAGATGATCTAGATGAGGGAATCAAGGCCTTTAAATCGATACCTGGCATCATATTTTCATCAATATCAATGTCTAATTTTTCGCTTATAGCATAAGTTATTCTGCCTGAGTCTTGACCAATGAGAAGGATCGTAATAAGAAGAAAGAATACAGTTATAAAGTATCTCATGAATTTTTATGTTAAAGTAAAATACCTAAGGGCAAACAATTAAATTTCATCATAGACTGAAGCAACTTAACTATCTGTATCATAGGCGATGTGTAATGTTTTCTATCGACTCAAAACTATGAAGAGAGTTCGCAACATAGAGTTAATCTAAATGTATGTTAGGTTAATTAAGGTTAAGGCATAGAATAGGCACGACACATTTAGTCTATCTTTATACTGTGCAAATCACTCATGCTAATCGCTTATTTTTCTACAGATCCCTAGGATACCTCAGTTTGGGTCTATTAGCTTGTTTCTTCTGTTACTGGAATTATGATAATTACCAGAGAAGCAAGCAACAACTAAAGGAGGATTTAAACACTCAAGCCAAGTTAGCCTACGGAGAAAAGCTAGACTCCACCTTAATGAACGTCATTGAGGTTTTCGACTTACGGACTGGGATCTCTGATCTTAATAATTTGAATATCAATAGAGATAGAGCCGTCAACATCAAGGATAGTATACTGAACTCAATGGTCAAAACCTTAAAGTCTGAGCTTTACTTAGGCGGGGAGTCCACAACTAATCTTCAAGACTCAATATATATTAATACGAGTATTAAGGTCGAACATACTGGAGATACTCTTTGGTACGTAGTGGATGAAGTCGATTCACCATTAAGTCCATCTAAATCTCTCACTCAAGAAATCGAACAGATCTTTCGAAACAAATTAATCGAAAAAGGACTTCCTCATATTTTTTTGATAAAATCTATAGCTAGGGATTCTTCAGATCAGGAGACAGTAGTTATCGACATGGACTTTGATAGGTTATCCGCGCATTCTAGTGTAGCGGTCTTTTCAGAGTATCAATATTATCTCGTTCGACAAAATATGAGTCAAATAATAATGAGTATTTTGCTTTTCGCACTATTGGCAGGTGCTTTTTATTTGATTTATCACTCCTGGAACGAACAACTCAGGCTGAATCAAATCAAAACTGAATTCGTGTCAAATATGACTCATGAGCTAAAGACACCCATATCCACAGTAGCCGTGGCAATTGAAGCACTAACTGATTTTGATGCCATAAAAAATCCAGAAAAGACCAAGGAATACCTATCGATATCCAAACACGAATTAAACAGACTAACCTTACTCGTAGATAAGGTACTGAAGATGTCAAGATTTGATAGTGATAAGCCAGTACTCAAGCGACAGTCTTTGAATCTACAAGCACTGATAGACGAAATTCTCAGGTCTATGGTATTACATTTTGAAAAAAACAATGTCCAGGTAAATTATGAGGTCATCGGTCAGGGTCATTCCATCTCAGGAGATCAAATTCACATCACCAATGTGATCTATAACTTACTGGATAATGCCATCAAGTACAGTCCGAAACAGAGAAGCATCGACATCAAATTAGACAAAACAAATACTGACATCATACTCTCTGTAAAGGATCAAGGTATCGGTATTCCAGCAAAGCACATCCCAGCTATTTTTGATCGATTTTACCGAGTACCCACAAATGACAAGCATGATGTCAAAGGCTATGGTTTGGGTCTAAGCTACGTCAATGAGATCATAACTCAGCACCAAGGGACCATCACAGTCAATTCGAAAGTCGGAGAAGGCACGACTATCCTCATAAGTCTACCTAAATCAGTAAAGCATGACTAAAGTTCTCTATGTAGAGGATGAAATATTCTTAGCAAAAATCGTAAAAGAAAGCCTAGAGTCCCGTGGGTATGAGGTCATACATATCGATGATGGTAGCTGCGCGATGGATGCATTCAGATCACAGCAAGTCGATATCTGCATTCTCGACATCATGCTTCCAAAGCTCAGTGGCTTCGATATTGCTCAGAATATCAGAGAAATAAATAAGGCGATACCCATTTTATTTTTGACTGCAAAAGACCAGCCCGAAGACGTCATCAAAGGTTTTGAAATAGGTGGCAATGACTACATTAAGAAACCATTCAGCATGAAGGAATTGATCCTGAGGATCAAAAACCTATTGCAACTCACACAGAATAACCTGAAAGAATCATCAATGAGTGAGGAAATACCCATCGGGGATATGTACCGATTCTCACTGAGCAAAATGACTCTGTATGATGGTGAAAAGCACATCCAGCTATCCCATAAAGAAAACCAAATCGTTACTTTACTCAGCAGACATCAAAATAAAACTGTCTTGAGGCAAGACATTCTCATGGCAGTTTGGGCTGATGATTCTTTTTACAACTCACGTACCTTAGATGTCTACATCCGAAAAATTAGAGCACATTTTTCACAAGATAATCGCATCCAGATAGTCACTTTACGTGGTACAGGCTATCGCTTTATGGTGGAAAGCTAAGGAGCTACTCTATCCGATCACTCTGCACCGCTTGCCAGGCCAGCTGACAGAAGAGCTTCGTGATGTGATTCAGATTGGCAAATTTCTCATTGGTGGTCAGTCCCTTCTGATATCGATAGTAGATCTGCTGGACGATGACGGCATTCTTGAAAAGGCCAAATGCGTAGTAGAAGGTCAAATCATTGACCTGCCGACCACTCTTTTGTGCATACTGTTCGACTAGCTCTAATCGAGTGGGATTACCAGGCAATGCTGTCGGATATGGGAAGGTCATCCTGATCAAAGGATCGTCTTCAGCCGTGATCCAATAGGCTATGGCAGCTCCCAGATCCATGAGCGGATCTCCGAGCGTACACATCTCCCAATCTAATATCGCGCTGATGGCCTGCCAGCTGTCATCGGCGAATACGACATTATCATACTTATAGTCATTATGAATGAGGCAGTGGTCATACTCTGTCGGCTGGTGCTCAGTGAGCCAAGCCATGAGCTGCTGGGCCTCTGGTATATCATCCGTGGCAGCGGCTAGGTATTGCTTACCCCAGTTACGCACCTGACGCTCTACATAGCCATCTGGCCTGCCCAGGTCGCCCAGCCCTACTGCCTCATAGTCAAGCGCATGAAGCTCCACAAAAGTATCTAGCCAGCTGCTAGAGATCGTACCAAATTCTTCAGCGGTTACGCCTCTTTTTTTAACGCTTTGATTCGTGAGTATGATCCCCTCTACTTTCTCCATGAGGTAGAATGGGGCACCGATGATAGCCGCATCATCTGTATAGACATAGGCCTTAGGCGCTTTGGAGAAACCTTTATTGAGTCCTGACAGCACTTTGTATTCTCTGCCCATGTCATGCCCTCGCTTCACAGCTCCACGCGGTGGCCTGCGCAAGACCAGCTCTTTATTTTCGATCTCAATGAGGTAGGTCAGATTAGAGAATCCTGTGGAATATTGATGAACCTTCCACTCGCTATCCATATCTGTGATCAGTTGATGTTCGTGTAAAAATGTTTTTAAAGTAGCTTCTGGCAGCTCTTCACCCTTTCTGACTTCTTGCGACATAGTATGTAATTTATTTATTGGGCATCACTTGTCGTACAAAGTTCAGCCTGGTCGAAAGTAGCGATTCTTAGAAGAATATCCGCTTTACATGAGGCTGCATAAATTTGATCAAGATCATGAATCTACGGTATAGGCTTAGCGTATATCTCTGAAAGCTTACTATATTGACAAAATTTTTGTGATGAAACTGAATCCGATCATTTCTTTCGCAGCACTATTACTGGGTGCCTCAGCTATACTCCACATCATCATGCCTCTCATCCACGGGACGTATGAAAGTACCATCCCCATAGCAGCCTTCGGTGTGATCTATCTGGTACTGAGTCTCTTTCTATTAAAACAAAAAAGGTGGGCCCTATACGCCTCAGCCATTATGACGACCATCGGCATGTCATTAGCCAGCATGGTCTATCTTCAGACGGCTGACCATTTTCCACTTGATCTACCTTTCATTATCGTAGACATCATCATAGTCCCTATTTTTTGGTTTTTCATCATCACCAAGAAGCCGATACTAGCATTTAAAAATTAGCTATTGCCTGATTGCATGGTTCTCCCAGCAAGACCAAAATATATCTTACTGAGCAGCTGTGTAATGTCATGACTGCTGTAAGATACATTGCATTCAGTATTAGATTTTTAACTAAAAATCACATAGAACGAAATAACTAAAGCAATTAGCCCATAAGCCTGGTATCGATAATCCTTATACCAAGGCATATTCTGATTGCCCTCATTAATGAGAGATTTATTAAATAAATACGCGTCCACATTTTTCGGTGGAGGAGTCATGCGACTGACGATAATAAACACAAGAGTCGAGAGGAAGACCACAATACCAATGTTAATGGTGTAATGAATGGTCCAGATCTCTGCGAGTGTCAAAGCAAATAGCAAAATACCAAGAGCACACCCAAAAATCAGCGTCCAGAAGGCTCCGTCTCCATTGCCACGCTTATAGAAGATACCCACGCCGAATAAGACAATGATCGGTGGCACAAAGATGGAGTACATCTGCTGAAGGTATGTCCATAGTCCGCCAAAATTAATGATCTGCGGTGCCCATACAGCCGCGATAATCATAAAGATAAAGGTACTGATGCGGCTGGCTCTCATTGTCGCTTTGTCAGTCATGTCACCCTGAGCTGGCTTTACAAAGTCGACCACCACGAGCGTCGAAGCAGAATTGAGCGTGGAGCTGATACTGGACATGATCGCTGATACTAGCCCCGCTAAGACTAATCCGATCAGACCCGTCGGTAG
>CALFUK010000070.1 GCA_937929945.1 uncultured Saprospiraceae bacterium | reverse complement strand
AGCTCGTCAAACCCAATCGCTCCGCGTGTTTTGACATGCAGCCGCCACCTCTGATAAAGAAAATCTCACTTCGGAACAAACTAACAATTTGAAAATCACCTCGTTTTCGAGCATTATATCCAAATAACGGGGTAGTCTTATGATTACATTTTTAAATATTCATCCCAGTCGTGAATCTAATTGACTGTTTATCAATCATTTAAAATGTCTGTTTTTTCTAAATCAACTACTTATGAATATCCCTAATCCGTGCTTACCCTCTTCTTTAGTGCTATATGCGATAAGCGGGGTAATGTAAAGAATTCATATTCATAAGTAAAGAGTATGAATCCCAGATAATCAAATGGAAATCAATAATTTATATTAATTCAACTTTAAAATTTTCACTCTTGAATATCCCCACCTAAAGCAAATAGATACCACATACATAACTTTTATAAACACACTTCGAAAAATCTCAACAAGCAGATCAAAGATTCTCCAAAAGAAAATCTGTCATTTTAGTATAGAGATGAAGCCTGGCATTATCTCCATAGATGCCGTGATTTCGATTTGGATAAAAATAAGTATCGAATTGTTTATTTGCCTTGATCAGGGCTCCCGCCATCTCTGCAGAATTCTGAAAATGAACATTATCATCTGAACCACCATGCACCAGCAAGTAGCTGCCTTCTAATTGATCAGCATAGTGAATGGGAGAATTTTCTTGATAGCCTTCAGGATTCTCTTCTGTAGTTCGCATGAATCTCTCGGTATAGATGGTGTCATACCACTTCCAGTTAGTCACTGGAGCCACTGCAATGGCCGTATCAAAGACATCTTTGCCCTGCAGTATACAGTGAGAGGCCATAAATCCTCCATAGCTCCAGCCAAATATGCCGATCCTGTCTTGGTCAATAAAGGGCAATGATCCAAGGTATTGAGCAGATTCTATCTGATCTCTGGTCTCGTACTTACCCAGTGTGAGGTAGGTTGTCTTTTTAAATTCTTCTCCACGCGCGCCTGTACCTCGATTATCTATGCAGGCGACTACGTATCCTTTTTGAGCCAGCATCTGAAACCACCAGTAGTTCTGTCCTTTCCAAGCGTCAGTGACCATCTGACTTCCTGGCCCTCCATAGACGAACATCAGCACTGGATATTCTTGAGTCATACTGAATCCTTTGGGCTTGATCATGTATCCATTCAGCTCCAGACCATCACTGGTAGGTACTTTGATGAATTCTACTAGTTGCTGCTTCTGAACAGTGACAGCGAGGGTCGCATTATCCTCCAGGCTTCTGACTTCTTTCCCCCTTCGATCATAAATGGCATAGGTAGCTGGCTGATTGATCCGGCTGTGTGACCAGGAATAATAGTCAAAGGTGCTGCTGAACTGTACATTGTTAGTGCCTTCTTTATCTGTCATTAAGCTAGACTTTCCGGATTTCAGATCCAGCTCGAAGACCTGTCTTTCCAGCGGAGATGACTCCGCCGCTTGATAGTATAGTACTCCTTTTTTTTCATCTACACCGTATACTTTGGTTACGACATATTCACCCTTAGTCAGTGCCCTTTTATTTTGACCATTCATGTCATAGCTGTACAGGTGATTATATCCTGACTCCTCGCTAGACCAGATGAAGCCGGCATCATCAGATAGAAAGTACAGATCATCAGTGACATCGATGTAGTATTTATTTTTCTCATCGATGATGATTTTGGAAGCATCAGTTTCTACATTGATCTTATATAGCTGCAGGTGATTTTGATGTCGATTCATTTTGCTTACGGTCAGCAGCTTGGGATCATTGGTCCATTTGATTCTTGGGATGTACTGATCCTCCAGATTTCCCAGATCTAAAGGTTTGAGCTTATCTGTCTTGAGATCATATAAGTGGACACTGACCACTGCATTCTTCTCCCCTACCTTCGGATATTTGAATGTCTCGTACTCTGGATAGAGGCCGCCGTCATAGTTAGTCATGGTGAACTCTTGCACCTCAGATTCATCAAATCTGATGAAAGCTATCTTTCGACTATCGGGCGACCAGAAGAAAGCCTTAGTAAAGCTGAATTCTTCTTCGTATACCCAGTCACACATGCCATTGATGACTTCATTAGTGACACCATCATCGGTCACTGGCAGTGTTTCCTCATCCTCGATGGAGAAGTAGTATATGTTATTCTCCCATACATAGGCAAGGTAAGCCCCATCAGGTGACATGGTCGCAGCGGAGATTTTATCATCGTCGTACACGGATATCAGTTTTTCCGTCTGTCGATCGTAGATGTAGTAGTACGCTTTTGAGGAGCGTCGATAGATTGATTCTTTATCAATGGCAAGTAAGATCTTAGATTCATCCTGAGTGAATGAGTAAGAGCTGATCCTATTATTCTCTATGTCCAGTGAGCTGCCATCCAGGAGGGTCTCCACCTTATCACCACTACGGATATCGTAGCGCTCTATTTTATTCTTTTGCAGCCTGGTGTAGTGTATCCCATCACTCATGAAGTTAAATCCTGGGACAGACTTAGGTGTATACTTATAATCTCTCCAGATATCCTCGACGGTGATGTCCGCCTGACTCATGAGCGGACTCACATACAAACAGAATAATAAAGCCACAATAGAGATGGTAAGATGATGTTTCATTAGATTTATCTTTAATTCAAAGCTATAAATAAGCTAACATTAATATGTACAGACTCATTCTATTTATTCTCACCTTAACATCAATTTATGGCTGCCAATCCGCTAAACCTGCGGTCCAAGACAGTGCATCACCAAATCAGACTATCGTAGAAGATCGATATAATGTCGCCTTCTTGATCATGGATGGCGTCTATAATACAGAACTGACGGCGCCCTTTGACATCTTTCAGCATACTCAATATCGCCAAGGGATAAAGCCCATGAATACGTTTTTAGTCGCCAAGACTATGGATGTCGTCACCTCCTTCGAGGGCATCAGACTCCTGCCCGACTTCAGCTACCGCGATAAGCAGCTGCCTCGCATAGACATCCTGGTGGTACCCAGTGCGGAGCATCATTTAGACACTGATTTAGATGATGAAGAGATGATCTCCTTTGTGCGGGAAGTGGATAAAAATGCTGTGTTTATGACTTCCCACTGTGATGGAGCATTCGTATTAGCTGAGGCTGGACTGCTAGGTGACGTTAGCTCTACGACCTTCCCCAGTGACATAGCTTTATATAAAAAGACATTTCCAGGCTTGGATGTGATCTCAGATGTACTCTTCGTGCATGACGGCAAATACATTACCTCTGCTGGTGGAGCTAAGTCTTTCGAAGCCTCGCTCTATCTGACTGAGCTATTATATGGTGCCGAAATAGCCCGCAGTATAGCAGGAGGCTTGGTGATCGACTGGGACCTCAGTAAAGTATCGCATCATATCGGTAGTACAGCTACGGGCAGATAAATCGAAAGCCCACACCGTGAATGTTTTCGATCTTCAGACTCTCGTCGGACTTGAGATACTTCCGCAGACGACTGATGAAGACATCCATACTTCTACCTAAGAAGTAATCGTCATTGCCCCACAGCTTCTGAAGTATTTCACTGCGCTTCAGGATATTATTTCGGTTCTTACTTAGCAGGAAGAGCAGCTCTCCTTCCTTCTGGGTCAGGTCCTTGGATTCTTCATCGATGCTCAGTCTCAAATTGTCATGATCATACTGGTATTGTCCGATCTGTATGAGAGACTCCAGCGGATCGGTTGTGACATATTTTCGTTTGATGAAGACATTGATCTTCAAAATTAATTCTTCAATGCTATACGGCTTAGTGATGTAGTCATCCGCCCCCGTACGCAGTCCTTCTAATCGATCTTCTTTCAGGCTTTTAGCCGTGAGAAAGATGATCGGTATTTGTTGGTTGAGCTTTCTAATTTCTTTAGCAATGGTCAGCCCGTCCATCTCGGGCAGCATGATGTCCAGAATGCACAGGTCATACTTTCTTTGCTTGAAGGCAGCTAAGGCCGACTTACCATCAGCATAGTGATCCAAGGCAAATCCATGCAGGCCTAAGCTGTCTGCTGTGAGAAATGATAGTGCTTCGTCATCCTCAGCATAGAGAATATTGGCTTTTACGGCATGAGTCATATGATGGGTATTTGTAGCGTTATATCGGTTCCTTCACCTGGAGTAGAGTCTACTTTGATCTTCCAGTTGTGCGCTTTGCAGATATTCTTGACGTAGAATAGACCTAAGCCAAATCCCTTCACATCATGAACATTACCCGTAGGGACTCGATAAAATTTATTGAAAATACTTTGGATCTGATCTTCTTTAATTCCAATGCCATTATCACTGATTTTCAGGTATACGTCCTCTCCTTTTTGGTACGTATTGATCGCTACTCTTGGTACTTTCTTACAGTACTTGATGGCATTATCGATCAGAGAGTAGATGCAGTTAGTAAAATGGACTTTATCTGCCATGATCTGGGGTAAGTCATGTTCGATGTTCACATTGACCTCTCCCCCTTTGCCTTGGAGCAGTCTGATATTTTCGCTCTCTGCTATATCCCTCAGCATTTCCTCCATGTCTAAAGTCTCCTTGGTGATCTGATAGTCTTCTCCTTCCAGCTTGGCTATATTCAGCACTTTTTCTACCTGCTCATTGAGACGCGCATTTTGATCTTTGATGATGCTGATGTATTGGCTCGATCGCTTATTACCCATGATCGAATCTTGATTGGCTAACATCTCCGAGGCGATCCTGATCGAAGCGATCGGTGTCTTGAATTCGTGAGTCATATTATTAATAAAGTCTCGCTGCATCTCTGATAGCCTCCGCTGCTTCAGGATCACCCAGGTGGTATAGGCGAAGAAGGCTGCGGCGAGCAAAGCAATGATGCTGAACATCACAGACTTCCACATATCGATCAATATAAAGCTGGCTTTAGATGGAAACTTTACAACGAAGTAGTAGGTCAGATCGTCTATCTGTGGGAGATTAGTGGATCTGGTGTATTCTTGATTGTCATCTGACAGCTTGCAATAATTACCATAGGCAAGCTCTTGGGACGTGCAGTCGTAGACTGCATATTCAAAATCAGTATTCAGTGATTTATTTTCGAATTCTTCAATGAGGTAACTTTCTAAGACAAGCGGATTGATGACATCATTGATATTCACAGCATAGTAATTAGAGGATTTTCTCTGGATCACATCTTGTCGTGGTAGATCGCTTTTATTATCTCTGGCGATGTTATTCGCGACCTGTCTTAAAGAGATTTTCACGGAGAGATCAAACTGGCTGGCCTTCTCTGTCCAGGTGATGTATACCCAATAAGACTGTATGAAGATGATGCCAGCGATAGCTATCGTCCCGAGTATTAATAAATTTCTGATCGATAAGCTATGCATGAGTTGATGGCTTGATAAGTCAGCGAAGTACAAATTTATCCTACACAAGATGCAAATGAAAGCGGTTAACACATCATTAACAGCGGTCGGAAATTCATTTGTTCTCCGCAGATAAGCTATTTTTGTGATAATGATCAGATCAATCATTACATACGGCATCTTTATGATGGTCTGCGGGTGGATTTATGGCCAAGCCCAGAATCCCTTTGAGGTCTATCGCAATGGAGTCGTGCCCCCGACTCCATCGATCAGTACTGATGCATCTCTAACAGACGAAAATAGTGGTACTGCTAATCCCTATGAAGTCGTTCAGAATCTTGGTGCGATAGACAGTAGTCTAAGTACTCAGACAACTACATCTACTATCAATGGCCCGATGTCAGATGATCTAGTGTCAACTGGAGCCCTGCCAGCTATCGACAATAACAATCCCTTTGAGATCGGCCAGTCGGTGATTAATCATGCTGACATATTGATGACTGAAGCCGTGTCAACAGACTCAGGTGAATCAATCGCAGCCACACCACTGCCTACTGTCGTAGAAAAGCAAAGCTCTAACAGCTTCATATTCTGGTTTCTCTTACTTTCCATCATACTGCTTACGGCGGGCATCACCAGTAATAGAAAAAGCTTCAAGAATCTCTATCGATTGATCTCCAATCAAAACTACCTGAAGCTGCAAAATCGAGAGCAAAAAGGAGGTAAAAATCTGTTTTACACCTTATTGTATATCTCATTCATACTTAATATGTCAATTTTCACGTACCTGGGATATAGCTATCTCACTGGGATAAATAAGGTCAGTATTTTGCTTAAAATCATTGCTATTGTGACGATCGTGTATGGTCTACGGCATGTATTTATGAATTTTTTGAGATATTTTGTCGACAGTAAGTACTTGGTCTCGGATTATGATTTTATGATTACGGTGATTAATGTGATATTAGGTCTGATACTGCTACCAATTGTCCTATTCACAGGCTTTTCAGGGTTTCAGTATGCTGGCCTGATACTCGGCTCTGTAGTCATTGTACTACTGTATTTTACGAGGCAGACGAAGGGTGTTATGGCAGCTATGAATAGCAATGAGACGGGTGTTTTTCATTTTTTTATTTATCTTTGCACCTTCGAAATAGGCCCTATTTTGATAGCACTGAGGTTATTAAAAGACTATTCGGGGATAATGTAAGATTTATTTGTTACTCATTTTTTTTAACGGAGAGTATGTCGAGTAAACCAGAAGAGGCTAAAGAGGAATATAATCCCATCAAAACGATTCTTATATCTCAACCTGAACCTGAGAGATCACCCTACTTTGATTTAGCCAAGAAATGGAACCTCCAGATAGACTGGCGCCCCTTTATCCACGTAGAGGCCGTCTCAGAAAAAGAATTTAGAAAGAATAGAATCAGGCCGGACGAGTTCTCTTGCATCATATTCACGAGTAAAAATGCCATCGAAAACTTCTTTCGGCTATGTGAAGATATGCGGGTCAAAATGTCACAATCCACAAAGTACTTTTGTCTGACTAAAGCTATTGCAGACTATCTACAGAAATTCATCATCTACAGAAAGCGAAAAGTCTTTGTCGGGCTGCGAAAGATAGAAGACCTGTCCACAGCCTTACAAAAGCACAAAGCATCAGAGACTTTTCTTCTGCCATGCTCTAATCTAGGTGCCCAAGATGTGGTCTCCTACTTGGAAGAGAATGAATTCAACTTCAAAAGTGTCATGATGTACAGGACTGTGTCTAGTGATCTCTCTGATCTCTCTGATGTGACTTACGATGTCTTAGTGTTTTTCAGCCCTCTTGGAATCACCTCTCTTTATGAGAACTTTCCAGACTTCAAGCAGAATAACACCAGAATGGCCATATATGGGAAGACCACTAGTAAAGCCGTGATAGATAGAGGCTTAGAGGTCAACATTATGGCTCCTTCGCCAGAAACCCCATCCATGACCATGGCTTTGGAGAAATACCTGAAGCTATCCAATAAGTAAGAATATTCATTTAGGTACGACGTTAGATATTAAGAGTGACACGAATTCACTCATTGACACCGCACATATATCTGAAATATTCATGACGCTTAATTTTGAACAAGCATTACGAAGTCATCTTAAATCCCCCCTGCCAGGATATGCCGCTCATGCCAAGATGATACCACCAGCTAGTGACACTAAGCACTATGAGATCCCTGCTGACCATAAAGAAGCAGCGGTACTCTTAGCTCTATTTCAGAGAAAATCGGACTGGTACATTATATATATGAAGAGAAGCTCGCACATACCTGAGGATAAGCACTCTGGGCAAATCAGTTTCCCAGGAGGTAAGTATGAAGACCACGATGCTGATTTGGAAAGATGTGCGATCAGAGAGACCGTAGAAGAGCTTGGTATCAGTGAAAAGACCATCGACATACTCGGGGCATTATCGCCCATATACGTGTATGTAAGTGGATTTGTCGTGTATCCCTATGTCGCTGTACTCAGCAGCCTACCAGAATACGAACTCCAGGAGAGCGAGGTAGCGCAGGTCTATGAGGTCCCTTTGAGCTACATCATGGAGCAAGATAGTATCTCTATTAAAGACATGCAGATACGAAATACTAAAATAAAAGATGTCCCGTACATTGATATAGAAGGCGAGACTCTCTGGGGAGCTACAGCCATGATCACAAGTGAACTTACCAGCGTCATCCAAAACCATCTCGGTCATGATGTATAAACATAGCAGAGGACTTCTATCTCTACTCGCATTAATGCTGCTATTATTGATGCAAGAACGTGGCTACAGTCAGAATGAATGGAATCTTAGATCGGATAAGGATGATATACACGCATACACGAGAAAGATCGAGAATGCCAAAATTTTAGAATACAGGATAGAAGCAGAAATGGAAGGGACCGTACCTGCTGCTCTAAATCTAATGCGAGACCTTAGCTTATATAAGAAGTTGTTTCCCTATACAAGTGATTTGAAAATTCTTCACCAAGAATCTGAAAATGACTTTCATCTTTATCTGACTGTCAATACTCCATTTCCCGCTAAAAACAGAGATGGCACATATCATAATGTCATCACAATCAATCCCGATCAAACAAAGGCCAGAATAGATATCAGCATCTCAGACAGAGGTGACCACATAGAAAATAACAATGTCAGACTGAAAAAAGGCTATGGATTCTGGGAGTTTACACAAATCGATCAAACTAAACTTAAAGTCGTACATCAGTTCTATACTGATCCAGAAGGTACTGTCCCAAAATGGCTCATCAATAACTTCATCATAAAGAATCCAATAAAATCAATTGAAAATATGAAGAAGCTGATCTTACAATACCCATCAAGTGCACTGATTCAATCAAAATCAGAGAAGTGATGTTAGAAAATGTATACCACTACATTTTCGGTACTTATGATCATATACATTAAGACAGTCAATTCCCAAATCAGATTCGATAACATAGAACTGCATCTAAAAAAGACTCCTCTCCACAGTCCATGATTTTAGTCAAATGATTCTTAAATTTACCAGTGTGCCAATCACATAGGTATCTTAGGTAATCCAAAAAGATGGTCAGAATTAGATAATTGGCAATTTGTCATGAAAGATCTATAACGTAGATAATTAAGCCGTTCAAGCGGATAATTGAACTTAGTTATTTTCAGATGGGCATTTCGACCTAAAATTTAAACATATGAAACGTCTATGACGTATATAACTAAGACAACCAAGTGGATAATTGAACTTAGTTATTTGCTGATTGGCATTCAGTTCTAAATTATAAACATATGAAACGTCTATGACGTAGATAGTTAAGACACCCAAGTGGATGATTATACTTAGCTATTTGCTGACAGGCATTTCGCCCTGAAATTTAAACATATGAAACGAATAAAAATTACAGCAGCCGTCATTTTAGCTGTTATGACACTGTACTCCTGTCAGTCCGTTAATCCTCCTACAGAATCGGAAAACAGTGTAATATCGCTAGACAAAATCAGTCTCCCAGAAGGCTATGAGATATCTATCTACGCTGATCATGTGGTCAATGCCAGATCAATGAGCCTCAGTCCTTCAGGGACACTGTACGTAGGTACTCGATCAGAGGGTAAGGTATATGCTATCCAAGATCTCGATCAGGACTACGTGGCAGATACCATATACACGATCCTGTCGGATGCAAATATGCCTAACGGTGTCGCTTATAAAGATGGAGACCTATACATCGCAGAAGTAGATAGAATATTGAAGTTCGAAGACATAGAGAATAAACTGGGTGATCCAGGCGAACCAATAGTCATCTATGATGAATATCCAGGCATCAAGCACCATGGCTGGAAATACATTGCCTTTGGACCAGATGATAAACTATATGTGCCTGTTGGTGCGCCTTGTAACATCTGTGACTCTAAAGAAGACATATTCAACAGTATCACCCGATTAGATAAAGACGGGTCAAATTTTGAAATTATCCAAAGAGGGGTCCGTAACACTGTAGGATTCACCTGGCATCCTGAAACTGACGAGCTGTGGTTCACTGACAATGGCCGAGATAATCTTGGAGATGACAAGCCCAGCTGCGAGCTCAATAAAGCAGCAAGCGATGGCATGCACTTTGGATACCCCTACTGCCATCAGGGAGATCTTCTTGACCCTGAGTTTGGAAAAAATAAAGATTGTGCTGACTATCAGGCACCCGTCGAAAAACTCAATCCTCACTCTGCACCGCTTGGACTTGAGTTTGTGAAGCCGGTGATGTTTCCATCTGATCTCTCTAATACGATGCTTATTGCAGAACACGGGTCTTGGAATCGCTCAAAGAAGATCGGATACCGTCTGAGTCAGATCAGCATTGATGAAAAAGGCCAATCAAAAGGCTATGAGAACTTCGCCAGCGGCTGGCTCGATGAAGAGACAGATGATGCTTGGGGTCGGCCAGTAGATTTGGAGTGGTTAGAAGATGGATCTTTGCTCGTATCTGATGACTTTGCTGATGTCATCTATAGAATCGTCTACAAAGGCTAAGAATGACTCACGTGGATAGTAAACAACACTATATCTCGCTATTACTCCAGCAAACCGAAGACAGACCTTGGTATGGTAAATCGATCAGAGAGTTACTCATAGAGCCAGCTTTAGATCTTAGTCGTGACCAAGAGAAAGACTTGATCAAATTACTAATCCATATGACTAACTGGAAAGTGTATGCTATACAGAAGCTCCAAATGGATCAGAAAGTTAGTATCACACTGAATACTGATAAAGACTGGCCTTCAGATACCGATGTTGAATCTTCAATTTACAAAGAGGTATTATCTGACTATTTGAAGGTGCACAATAGATTAATCGAAATCGTAAAGTCAGAATGCAGTGCATATTTCATCAATCAGCCAGTTCCTGGTTGTGAGTTTGACTTCAAGTATCTCTTGGATGGCATCATCCATCACGACATCTATCATTTGGGCCAAATAGCCATGATAGTCAAAAGAGCTAATCCTCAATCACCAGCCTGACTAAAGTAGGGGTGTTCATGAGAATGAATTTCTTAATGACTATTTAATAGTGAAAGAAACGAGACATTGTTCTCGGGAAGAGTCTGATAAAGGCCCTCCAGGCGAAGGCAGCATCGCTTAGCAAAACTTAGTTAAATCTCTTCTATCTTTTTTCCAATACGCCCAAAGTAAGATGAGCTCTACTTCTGAATAGCCCACCTAAGCTTTCTAATATTGAGCAACCTCATGTATTCCTCCCTCAGACTTGCGGGACAGGCCATTGAAAAGAAGAATTATCTCTGACAAAGTAATTCGATATCAAAGAGGGACCGACTGGCAAGGCTAAATATGATTTGTGCGTCCTATTTGAAAGTAAGTATAGAAGAACATATGAAAAGGTCTATGACGTAGATAATTAAGGCACCCAAGTGGATGATTGAACTTAGTTATTTGCTGACAGGCATTCGCCCTCTATTTTAAACAAATGAAACGTCTATGACGTAGATAATTAAGGCACCCAAGTGGATGATTGAACTTAGTTATTTGCTGACAGACATTCAATTCCAAAATTTAAACTTATGATAACTACTCCTAACTATATGCATAAAAAAAGGGATCAGCGCAATGCACTGATCCCTTAGATATTTTTCTGATATCGATTAGTTATTCACGATAATCAATTTCTTATTTGCTGTGTTTTGCAAATCATCCGTAAGGGTCATGATGTATGATCCTTCGTGAAGTTTTAAATCATTCAATTTCAACTTTCCAGACTGATTATTGACTTTTCTAGTCGTCACTAATTCATTATTGCTATTATAGATTCTGATCTCTCCATTATCAGTAACAGGCAGTTCGTAGTCAATAACTAACTCTCTACCAGCAACTGATGGATTAGGAAAAACTGAGAGCTGAACATCGCCAACAAACAATACATTCTCCAAAGAAGCAATTGTGAAATAGTCATAATCATTAGGAATGATAGATTCATCTGTCGTCAAAGAACCTTCCTTCAAAGTAGAAGATGGACCTTTAAACATTTGATCAGAATACGACACATTCAAAGCTACCTCATCGTATGAAGAAGGGATAACTTTCCACGTATCATTCTGCAGACCAACAATGACTAACTTTGATATATCAGAATTAGAAATTCTATCCGCCTTATGTACGTCGCTATAAGGAATCGTCAACTTTACAGCAGATGCACCAGATAAATCCCAATAACCTACTGGTATCAAACCTGAAACACCACTATCAATATTTCTTTTTATACCATTAATATCATTCGCTGAATCATGAAAATAGGCAGCAGTAGAGGCATGTGCACCACTGATAGAAACAGGTGCGTAAATATTTTTGTTACCAACTGGAAAAGTAAAAGGATGATCATGTCCTACTTTGACATATCCATCGACAAACTGATTACCAATCTCTCCCATCCATTTACTGCCTTCAGCAAAATTTACGTAACCTTTCTTACCATCACGTGATGTCATCATTTTCTTGGTGCCACCATCGGCTGCAAACTCATATTCGCCAAAGATAGACATGAAACCACCAGAGGGAACGAATAATCCACCAGGTGAAGCCATTTTCTTCTGAGAAAATGACATTGCTGGTAAAAGTAAAATCAGAAAAATAACCTTAGTCAAATATTTCATAAGCTTTACTAAATATTTTTAAAATAGAGTGGGTAGTGAAAGTATCACTACCCACATATTATCTACTATTGGTGAAATAAAGCGATGAAAAACTTGTGCGATGTAACCCAGTTTTTACCTGAATCAATTCTCACAATATTCACACTCACTGAATTTGCACTTAAATCTCCTCTCTGAGAGATAGAGAAAGTCACACAGTCACCTTCCATATCATTACTGAACTCTTGAATCATAGCAAAGTGAGGTACTTCATCTAAAGGTCTTTCAAACTCATATCTGATTTTCAAGGATGGATTAGATGTGAAACCATCTCTTTCTCCCCAACAATCTTTATCGATGATAGACCATGTAACTGTACCAAAACATTCTGTTTCAAATGAACCTTCCTGATTCTTCTCTACTTCTGTCCATCCTGGTATTGGAAAATCTGTTTTACACATTGACATTCCACCCGCTGGACCTGCTGGACCTCTTGGACCTTCAGGACCTTGAACACCTGCTACACCAGAAGGACCCTGAGGACCTGCAACTCCTTGAGGACCCTGAGGACCGATAGGACCAATCGCTCCAATTTGACCTTGAGGGCCTGGAGCTCCATTAGCACCGTTTGTTCCGTTCGTACCATTTATACCTGCTGGGCCTTGAGCACCTGTAGCACCAGCTGGGCCAGTCTCTCCTTGAGGACCTTGTGGACCAATAGGACCAATCGCTCCTACTTGACCTTGTGCACCTGTGGCGCCTGTAGCACCAGTAGCACCTTGTGGGCCAACTGATCCTTCTGGACCAGCTACTCCTTGAGGACCTTGACAATCAGCTGAGTTAAATACTCCGTCACCATTGGTATCTTCTGGACCGTCATTAAGGCCGTTT
>CALFUK010000069.1 GCA_937929945.1 uncultured Saprospiraceae bacterium | reverse complement strand
TTCATTCTCCTCTCCAGGGACTCCGAAGATGTATTGTATGCCTTCGTGCTGTAGGCACTTGACCATTAATTCTGCTACGTTCATTGCGATTGTTTATGTATTTGAGTCTACTTATACTTTTTGGAATTGTTCTACTCAGTTATTGTGGACAGATAGTTTTTCATCATAGTTCTTTAATTCTACGATGTCAGATGGCATACCGATATCCGCATCCATTAGCGCCTTGATGCTGCGACTCTGAGCCATTGATTTTAGCTCTAAGCCTGAGTGATTTTTATCAAATGTATTGATCCAGAAGTAGCATTCGATGTCTATGGTGCTGGTATTCAGATTCTTGATGTGGGTACGTGGTGGCTTTTCATCTCTGAGTATACCTGGGATCTTGTCTAATTCATTGAGGATGAGCTTTCGGGCTTGCTCTGTATCACTGTTATAGTCGATGCCCAGGACGAAGTTCTGCCTCATGTAGCCATCCATTGTGTAGTTATACAGTGGGTTTTTGATGATCTGGCCATTGGGGACGAAGACATCTTTACCATCAAACGTTTTTACGTGGGTGTCTCGCAGACTCATGGTCTTAATGACACCTTCGACATCATTCGTCTTTATGGTGTCTCCGATCGAGAATGGCCTGTCAAAGGCCATCACGACACCAGCTAAGAAATTCTCTCCAATGTCTTTCAGTGCGAATCCGATCACAAAGGCAGAAATACCGGCAGCTCCTAAGAAAGAGCCTGCAATGCCACCCAGCCCTAAGATGTAAAGGAACAACAGGCCTATGATGATTATATTGACGATGTGAAGTAAGCTACTGATAAAATTGACCAATAGCTGATCATCTGCCTTCTGTCCCAGATAGCTGGATAGTTTTTTTCTGATGACTTTTAGAATCAATGACATGATGATGACAATGACGAGTGCAATGGCCAATCGTGGTACATATTCGATGAGGCTGTTCAGGTAGATGATGAATTGGCTCTTGAGATCCGTGATGATTTCCATATCTGGAGATTTAGTTGAGTATTATATTCTGGTTATTGTTGTTGATCTGATCCTTTGATCTTGCAGCGACGATAGCTAAAATTACCCTATTTATAAAGGTAATATCGATAGAATGACCTCTACATGTGCCATGCTGTATGATACAATGATCTCGGCTTATAGTTCGAGATTTGACTGGAGATCTCATTCATTTTAGCAAATTAGGTCAAGCGGCTTGGCTAATTATATTGGTATGGACTAAAAATGTTAGCTTGAATCCTTTAGAATGTCGGTTGATATGATTTTCTTTGTCGTCTGAGTGAGATCAAAGGATCAATAACTTATAGATTGATGAGCGATTGCTTAGCAAATCAATTGACTAAATGTCAATTGATAGAGAAGAAACCTGATCATCAGATCAGGGTGAGATGGTGTAATGCTTGATGTAGGATAAGATAAAATTGTTGTTTGAATAAAGTTTATTTCGAGAGTGTAGCTCAGTTGGTTTAGAATTGATGGGCGATTGCGTAGCAAATCAATTGACTAAATGTCAATTGATAGAGAAGAAACCTGATCATCAGATCAGGGTGTGATGGTGTAATGCTTGATGTAGGATAAGATAAAATTGTTGTTTGAATATAGTTTATTTCGAGAGTGTAGCTCAGTTGGTTTAGAGCATTACCTTGACAGGGTAGGGGTCGGGGGTTCGAATCCCTCCACTCTCACAAAAAGAAGCTTGCTACATCGTAGCAGGCTTTTTTTATTTTACTTCTTTTCACTGTGTCGTGAAACCTTGGATTTATCAGCTGTATCCAATGAAAAAGACTGCACATGAAGACTGGGGCTTATCCACCTACATAGATTGATATTCCAAAATAGATTTTGCCATCCTGAAACTAGTAATCTCTACTACTATACCTCCAAGCTGCCCCTTAGCTCATATGATTGGATCATATTTCTTCGACCATCATATTTCTCTTACCTTAGACCATCATCAACTGCGCTCTTATGCCTTTTAACAGGAGAGAATTCCTTAAGCACTCTTTAATGACCTCGGCTTATACTGGAATGTATGCATGCCAGCAAAAAGCGACCGTCGGAGGAACGGAAAAGAAAAAAAGTTTGGGTGTCGCTATCGTCGGACTGGGCTATTATGCCACGGATCTGATCGCGCCAGCTCTGCTACAGACGGAGCATGCTCACCTGGCAGGTGTCGTGACAGGTAGCCCAGAGAAAATTCCCATCTGGCAGGAGAAATACGGAATCAAGGATCAGAATGTATATAACTATGAGACGATGCATCGGATCGCTGACAATGAAGAGATAGATGTGGTCTATGTCATCGTACCCACTGCGCTGCATACTAAATATGCCGTGATCGCAGCTCGAGCTGGTAAACACGTTTGGTGCGAAAAGCCTATGGCGCTCAATGTGGCCCAATGTCAAGAGATTATTGATGCTTGCCATAAAAACAAGGTGAAACTATCATTGGGTTACCGTATGATTCACGAGCCCAACACCCAGGCTCTGATCTCTTATCAGGAGACAAAGCCTTTTGGAAAGATGACATCGGTCTTAGCTGAGTCATCTTACGCTGGTGGAGAGCCTCAAGGGTGGAGGGCTAAGAAAGCGATGGGTGGAGGTGCGATGTATGATATGGGAGTCTATGCTGTGAATGCGATCAGGTATGCTACCGGTATGGATCCCATAGAGGTAGTCTCTGCGCGACATATTATAGATCGCCCAGCCTTGTTTAAAGAGGTGGATGAGACCACAGTATTTCAGTTGAGGTTTAGAAATGGCTTAGTGGCTGATGGCTTTACCAGTGTCGGAAAGCCAAATAACCAGCTGCGCGTCGACTGTGAATCTGGCTGGTATAGACTGGCCCCGATGCAATCCTACCATGGTGTCGTCGGAGAAAGAAGTGATGGTGTCCAGATGAATGCATTTGTAGAAAACCAGCAAGCACTACAAATGGATAATGATGCGCTAGCCATCATCAATGATACGGCCGTCAAATGTCCTGGCTCGATGGGCAAGAAAGATATCCAGATCATTGAGTCGATCTTTGCATCAGCTGAGTCAGGTAAAAGTGTTGCTATTGCTTAGGGTCAATATGCTAACAGCTAAAGCTTTGTGATGAATATTTAATCAGGTATACACACCATAAAGAAATGAAATACATCTTCGGAATATTGATTCTAACCACATTGATCTCTTGTAGCACAAGCAAACAAGTAAATCAAACTAATGAGGTTGTCAATATCGATAATTTGCCAGAAAGGTATTTTAATCTTAACAGTGATTTATTCGAAATAAGGAATGCGGGATATATAGGAAAAGACACTACAATTATTGAATACTTTGAAACTGGTAAAATCAAATCCAGAACAACCTTTGCGGTAGATTCTGATGACATGGTTTCATATTTAAAAGTCGGACTTTCAGAAAAATATAATGATCAAAATAATTTAATAGAAAAGGGTAATTACGGATTAGGAGAATATACTAATTGCTGTACTGGCGGGCTATGCAAACAATTCTACTCCTTTAAAAGTGGAGATTGGCAATATTTCTATTCAAATGGCAACATAAAAGCTTCTGTTAAATACGAAATAAAACATTTCAATATGGATACATCTTGTGAAGGAGATGCTCAATTGAAATTTGGATATTTAGACTTAAGTAAATCAACATTTTATGATGAAAAAGGAAAGATAATTGAACCTTTAGTCGATTTACAATCAGAACTCCAAACAGTTAAATACTTTATGAATGAGTATCAAGAAAAGGTACTGTCTATCGAAAATGATAAAATAGTTGAAAATATAAACATGAAATAAAATACAGAATATAAGTAAGCTATAGCCACAATCGTAGCCGCTTATAGACAGGCTACGACGGGCACAGCCGAATCGATATACATCTCATGATGAACGATTGAAGCATGAGTCATCACGTGGATAAAAACAGGATAAAGTCATACAATGGCTTCCGTCTCAAAAGGTAAGAGCCGCAAACGAATAAGTAAGCTGAGTATACGCCGAAAGGCATTCTATATTAAAAATTAAACAATGAAAGTATCTACAGACAAAAAAGAATTTTTAGTGAACCAAGTACCAGAACTACTAAAAAACCTCCGCGCTGATGCCGCTCCCAATTTTGGGTTGATGTCACCGCAGCATATGGTCGAGCACCTGATCTGGGTGACAAAGAGCTCCCTGAAGCGTAAAGGTGATCCTCCAGCGGAACCCACTAAATCACAGGCCTATTTCCGAAAATTTTTAAACAATGGAGCCCACTTTCAACACAGGCCTAAGGAAGGCCAAACCAAAGACGACCTCACCGCTCTGCGCTATGGCTCTTTGGAAGAAGCTGTCGCAGATGTACCTGCGGCTGTAGCGCGCATCTTCAGCACTTTCGAAGAGAATCCCACATACAAGAGTTATAATGATATGATGGGCGAATTCTCAAAAGAGGATCACGAACTGATGCACTATGAGCATTTTAAATGGCACTTATACCAATTCGGATTACTCGATCAATACAACGAATCAGCTGAAGTGTAGACCATTAGAATATTCACTGCCGATGACCAATGTCATCCGCAGAAAGCCATAACTACGAAACATAAAATATACGAAGATGAAGCCTAAAGTACCCCGTCAAAAGCCAAATGACTACACCAGAGAAGCCGTCACAGCACGAAGAGAATTTGTCAAGCAAGAAACGGGAGAATCGCTTGATCACGTTAGTCAATATACCTTTGACCCTGATACGGTCAGTGGCAATGTAGAGCTATTCACTGGTGTGGCGCAGGTGCCCATCGGAGTAGCAGGTCCATTATTAGTGAATGGAGAGCACGCTCAAGGTGAGTTCTACATTCCTCTCGCTACGACGGAAGGGACGCTGGTAGCAAGCTACAATCGGGGTATGAAAATCACAAAAGCAGCGGGAGGAGTGACCACCACAGTCATCGATGACTGCATGCAGCGCGCACCTGTCTTCGTATTTGAGAATGCTAAATACGCCAGAGATTTTGGTCAGTGGGTGATCCGTCACTATGCTGATATCGTGAAGGCCGCAGAGTCGACTACCTCAGTAGGTAAACTAAGAGACATCGAGCAGTACGCTGCCAGTAAGATGCGCTGGCTGAGATTCAACTATACGACGGGCGATGCCGCTGGTCAGAATATGGTCACAAAAGCCACGAGGGAAGCATGTCAGTGGATACTCAGCCAGAATCCAGCAGGGCTGGAGCACTTTACCCTGGCGGCTAATTTTGATACAGACAAGAAGCACTCCATGGTGAATGCGCTCAGAACCAGAGGCAAGCGGGTGGTCGCTGAAGTGACGCTGCCCAAGGCCTACATAGAAGAGACACTACACACCACGGGAGAAGCCCTCCACTACCAGCGCCAGCTCTCGAATATGGGAGCCATCCAGTGCGGCTCAGTGAATAATGGTTCTCACTTTGCGAATGCACTGACAGCGCTCTTCATTGCGACGGGGCAGGACGTGGCGAATATCGCTGAGTCCTCCGCAGGCTTCGTCTATGGCGAGGTGAAGGATAATGGCGATTACTATTTTTCTGTCACCATACCAGCTCTGATCATAGCTACATATGGCGGAGGTACGGGGCTGGCCACCCAGCGAGAATGCTTAGAGATGATGGGCTGCTACGGTACTGGCAAAGTGAATAAGCTGGCTGAAATTATGGCTGCTGTGGTGATCGGAGGTGAGCTCTCTCTCAGTGCTGCCGTGATCAGTGACGAGTGGGTGTCCAGTCATGAAGCTTATGGTCGGAATCGATAGGCCGTCTGCTTGGTCAAGTTTTTGCTTATCATTAAAATAGAAACTGTACAATATGAGCAAAACGGTATTATTACTCAATGGTCCAAATCTTAATCTACTGGGCGTCCGAGAACCAGAAATCTATGGACATAAGACGCTCGCTGATATTGAGCAGGAGTGCATCCAGCAGGGGCTGGATCACGGTGTGACTGTCTATTGTGAGCAGCGGAATGGCGAGGGACAGCTGGTGGATGTCATCCATGCAGCCAGAGGCAAGGCTGACGCCATAGTCATCAATCCAGGAGCTTACTCACACACCTCCATTGCACTGCGAGATGCGCTGAGTGGCTCAGATTTACCTGTCTATGAGATACATATTTCTAATATTCACGCACGTGAATCATTTCGCCATTTCTCGTATATCTCTGCTATCGCTCAAGGGGTGATCTGTGGTTTTGGTACGAAAGGGTATAGCTATGCACTGGAGGCTGCGATTCGAGATTTGGTCGCTCAAGAATAGAGTGCAGCTAATCATACAAATCCCAATGAAACCCTAATTTGACTTTAAAGTCCACAATGGGATAGTCTGCTGTTAGAGCAAAAACTTGATTATTGATGGTCTGACTGAGATTCTCAGCCAAGATAAAAGCACGTACTTTATCTACCTTAAAAGAGATGTATGCATCTGCTTGGTATAAGAAAGCATCTGGTTCACCAGCGTTCTGGTGGTATACGCCGATGACAGGCGAATAGTCAGCAGCAACATATGACTCTACCGTCTTGACCCGGATCCCGAATCTAGCCCACATCCGCTTTTTGAAGATGAAGTTTTGCCAATAGAATTCGTGTTCGCTCAGCAGTCGCGGTAGATTAAAGATGTTATCTGAAAGATTTTGTAGCCCCACCTGGTGCTTCATATGCAGAGAGCTCAGCTGATGGTGTGATCTGCCATAGAGCTGGCTGATCAGAACGGTCCCGTCATATTGATCGACTTCGGCATTCTGATTATAGTAGATGGGATTCGTGATCGCTATCTGCGAGATCTCAGCCGATATGCCTAATTGTTTTATACTAAGCTCAGCTTGCAGCGTATTACGAAGTGGCTTGCTGAATGAGTTATTCCATATCTCTATTTGATTGATATAGGCCTGCTGATGGATTAGTGCAGGACGATATCTTTCTAATACGGCGGAAGCTGATAGCTGGATGCCGTCGTTGAGATTGATCATAGCCTTACCGCGCAGCTCATACTCTGCTATGTTACTCCCCAGTCCTATGTAGGCATCGGAGTACAGTGACATGCGATCGTTGATTTGAAAAGAGAGTGTACCAGTAGCGCTGATGTCATTGACACTGTATTGTGTCGCCTCCTGGTTTATTCGGTAGTAGCTATAGTTGATACCTGCATTCACATTGAAGCCTTTCCAAAGGAGATCGCCTGTAAGGCTGGTCTCCAGTTTGTTGTAGGAGAGGTAGGATCTGATGCCGCGATCTTCGGTCACATACCGATTGTAATAGAGCTGCTCCTCATTGCTGATGCTTTCATCATAAAATTTGAACGAGCCCGTCTCGTAGGCCAGTTCGTGCCTGAAGCTGATGCCTTCATACCGAGACAGTTGAAAATAATTATTGACAGCATATTCCTGATTCGCATGTCTGGTCTGCGCACCGCTAAGCCTTACTGGTATGCTCCTTCTAAAATTGGAAAATTCTTGATTGAATAGAGTGTCTGTGGTGATACCTCCATTCTGACTCGCATTGTTCGCATTAGAGACATAGCTGATGATCATATCTCTTGACTTATATTTTTTCGCAATGACAAAGGCCAGATTAGTCAGTCTGGTAGCTTGATTAGAGTAGAGCCCATCTTGAATCATTCTGCTGTAGTCGATTGTGAGCTGCACATCATTTTTAAAGGGGCGGCTGAATAGGGCAGATACCATGAAGTTATCCTGATTACTCCCTGGGACGACGGCCAGCTTAGAGAATGCTTTGTTGGTGCGATATAGCTTTATATTCTGTCTGCTTTTCAGATAGGGATCAAAGTCATGAAAGCCAAAGTCGAGTCGAGCATGGCGCTGCTGGAGCTCATAGAAAAGCGGTCGGGCAGCAGACCCAAGATTACCCAGATGCTGAGCGAAGAGTTTGCCTTTTTCTAAGGGATTATAGATGTGAATCTCATCGAGGAGGGTGTCCGAGAAGCTTTGCAGGTCTTTGATTTGATTGATCTGATACCACTCTACAGTAGTGGTGTCTGGCTCCGTTTTGACTTGAGTTTTCTGCTGCTGCTGATTGATTTGGCCTCGAGCACCAGAGAAGTCTGGCCTTTGAGCATAGCTGTGCTGCATAGCCCCGATGAAGAAGACGATCAGGATCAATAAGAGGGTCATATGTTTTCTATACCAGGTCAATCTGGGTGCTATTCTTATTAAAAACGCATTTAATAAGTGTATCGTACGATACATTTATGCACAAGATACATCCAGCTTAACTGGATTCTATATTTTATGAGCTGCAATCAAATGCTTCAGTCTAAAAAATTAGCTGGTCTGATCTTTGATCATAGATAGCATAATGCCTATGAAGAAAGTACTAATCACCGGTGCAGCAGGATTTATTGGTTCTCATCTCGCAGACCGATATCTCAAGGATGGCTACCACGTAGTAGCCATGGATAATTTGATCACAGGTTCGCTGCAGAATATTGAACATCTATTTCCGCAGCAGTACTTTGAGTTTCACTATCACGATGTTAGTACCTTCGTGCATGTACCAGGTGATCTTGACTATATACTTCACTTCGCATCACCAGCAAGCCCCATAGACTACCTTAGGATGCCCATACAAACGCTGAAAGTAGGCTCTCTGGGCACTCACAATCTACTTGGACTGGCTAAGGAAAAGAAGGCTCGGCTACTCATCGCATCTACCTCAGAGGTATATGGAGATCCAGAGGTACACCCTCAGACAGAATCATACTGGGGAAATGTGAATCCTATTGGCCCGAGAGGGGTATACGATGAGGCTAAGCGATTCCAAGAGGCGATGACGATGGCCTATCACAATTATCATGGACTGGAGACCAGAATTATCCGAATCTTCAATACCTACGGGCCACGAATGAGGCTGGCTGATGGTCGAGCGCTTCCCGCTTTCTTTGGTCAAGCTATGGCGGGTGAAGAGCTCACCATTTTCGGGGATGGTCAGCAGACCCGATCATTCTGCTACATTGATGATCTTATAGAAGGAATCGTGAGACTGATGGACAGCGAGTATCATCTACCAGTGAACATTGGGAATCCAGATGAAATCACCATCAAGGAATTGGCAGAAGAGATCATCAAGATCGTGAATCATCCAGAGGCTAAAATAACCTACCACTCACTACCAGAGGACGATCCGAAGAGAAGACAGCCAGATATCACTCTTGCGCAAAGAATCTTAGAGTGGTCTCCACAGATAGAGAGAGCCGAGGGCCTTCAGAGGACATTCGAATACTTTATGAAAAAATTCCCTGCAATCGTAAGTTCAGATTTATTGAAATGAGATCAGATCAATCTCAAAACCCAATGCCGCATTAGGAGGAATAGAACCTCTACCCGATGGCCCATATGCCAGTTGTGATGGAATCAATAGGGTGATGCTCCCACCTGTGCCAATGAGCCGTATGCCTTCCTTCCATCCAGCTATTAGATTAGGTAATGGAAATGTAACATTGTTTCCACTATCAAAGGTGCCCCCTGTCAAGAAGTATCCTTCATAGTTAATCGTAATCGTAGAGGTGGGTTCTGGATTAGGAGCCGTCCCTTGTTCCTTGATGATGTAATGGAGGCCTGAGGGTGTTACTTGTGTTGTCAGGTTATTCTGCTCTACGTACTGCTCTACAGTCAGCTGTGTGCTTGGTTCCTCATCATCACCACTGCAAGAGAGGAATAACATGGATACAGCCAGAAGTAGAAACGAGAAATATTTGATTGACATGTGCATTAATTTTTAGATCGGCGGCAAATATAACTTTGTTGGGCTTAAAACGTCTGAATTATTCATGTTGTCCCAGAGAATGCAAGCCAACTGACAAAGATTAACATGCATTTTGACTGATTCTATTAATTATTGCTTTGTTTTAGTACTAAATCATGCCACGGGTCAAGGCATAGTTTTTGCACCCTCTAATGATGATCGCATAGGCTTTAGTATCATAAATCACTTAAAAGCTCTACATGGTGATTCAAAATAGTATGAAATATATATATAAATTAAGTTTATTTGTCATATGTATATTGCTGACCAGCAGTAGTTTTTCTCAAAATCAAGTCTCTGAAGCACAGGCAAGAGCGGAGCTGGAGCGGAGAGGCCTGACCGAGCAGGAGGTCATCTCGGCTTTATTGGCAGAAGGCATCGATATACAGGACATCAATAACATCCAGGACCTATCACCAGCACAGCTGGAGAGAATGCAGACGATCATTCAGAATCTGGAACAAAATAAAAAAGCTGATGTGACTGGGCTGCTAAACCAGAATCCAGATACCATTTCGACAGAAATCGTAGGTACTCCAGAGGAGATCGAACCAGTAGATGAGGATCTGGATAGCCTTACCGAGAAGATTGACATCTTTACAGAAATCGACAGCAGCACACTGATCTATGGTCAGAATATATTTCGCAATGGAAGTGTAAGCATCTACCAGCCGGGTGATGATCTCCAACTGCCTGAAAGCTATGTATTGGGTGTCGGCGATGAGGTGTCGGTCTCGATTTTCGGTAGGTCACAGTTTGAAGATAAATATAAAATCAGGGGCGATGGCTACATCAGAATCCTCGATGGGAAACGACGAGTGCTGCTGTCTGGCGCTAGTATTAAGTCGGCCCGAGACAAGCTATATAAAGCTTTTTCAAACTACTATAATTTTTCTGCCGGGGAGTTTGAACTGATTGTCAGTTCGCAGCGCTCAGTCAATGTGGGCATATACGGTGAGGTAAATCGTGTTGGTAGCTTCAAGCTCATCGCCTTTAATAACGCCATCAATGCGCTAGCCGCATCTGGAGGACCTAACAGCATCGGGACCCTCAGACGCATTCAGCTACTTAAAGCTGTGGGTGGCGTCAAGGTCATCGATGTATACGAATACCTAAATGACCCCAGTCAGGCAGATCAATACTATATAGAGGATAATGATGTCATCCACGTGCCAGTACAAGGAGACATCGTCACGATCGAAGGGGCAGTGAAGCGTCCGCTGAGATATGAGATGCTGAAAGATGAAGACCTATTTGATTTATTGACTTACGCTGGAGGACTGCGAGAAGATGCCTATAGAAAAACCTTCGAGCTATATCGATACGAGAATGATGAGCGCATCAAGCTCGATATCCCGTACAGTGATCTAAGGAGTCGTAGTACTTCCTTCGGTCTGAGGGATGGCGATCGCATCGTGGTGGAAGCCGTCGAAGCATCAGCAAGAAACTATGTGAATGTACAGGGAGAGGTCATCAATAAAGGAGAATTCGAGCGCAGAGATAATATGACGATCAGTGACTTGGTAGAACTGGCAGGACTCAGGCCAGAGTCATACACAGCCAAAGCTCTTTTAATCAGGACTAATCCAGACCAGACGAAACATTTCATATGGCTCAACATCGACGATATCCTGCAAAATAAGAGCAGCCCCAGAAATATCGTTCTCGCTGACCGAGACGTCCTGACCATCTGGGACAGAGCGAGGTACGCAGATAAAAAATCCTTCAGTGTGAAGGGTGCTGTCAGAGTCGCAGGTGACTTCGTCTATGATGAAGGAGAAAATCTCAGAGTGACAGACGCGATATTCTTAGCAGGAGGGAAGAAGAGCGATGCTGGCAATATTGTGATGATCTATCGTAAAGATCCGCTGGTGCCTAATTCTCTGGAATACATCAAGGTGAATTTAAAAGAAATACAGAATAATCCTGAGTCCGAGCAAAATATACAGGTCAGCGGATACGACGTCATCGAGGTCATGTCGCGCAATAAATTTGAAGATGAACAATTCGTGGGCATACAGGGTGCAGTGAATAATCCTGGAGACTTTCCCTATGGTAAAAATATGACTGTCGGGGATGCTATCATCTTAGCACAAGGATTAAAGCTGGGCGCCTCCACAAATAACATAGAGGTGTCCCGACTGGTCTTCCAAGACAATGATCCTACAAAGACTGTCGTCGCGAATCTGAATATCACACGTGATTTTGAATTTGATCAAAACTCTGATGCTAATTATGTATTGGAGCCTTATGATAATGTCTACATCAGATTTGTACCAGAGTTCGAATTGCAGAAAGAAATCAAGCTGAGCGGAGAGGTGAAATACCCAGGCCCATATTCACTATTGAATGATAATGAGAAAATCACTGATATCATCAAGCGGGCTGGGGGATTGTCAGAAGAGGCATTTCCAGACGGCGCTAAGCTTTATCGCCAAGAAGATTCGTTGGGCTACATCGTCCTGCGATTGGATGAGGTGCTGAATACAGCGAATAGTAAATATAACTATATACTGAAAGACGGTGATGAGATACATGTCCCTAAAAAGCTGGACTTTGTCACGATATCAGGCGCTACACGAGTGGACGAAGTGCTGGATAGTACGATCATAGGTCCCAATAAAGAAATACAAGTCGCATACCATCAGGGCAAGAATGCCTTATTCTACATAGACTATTATGCAGGTGGGCTTCACAGCGAGGCGAAGAAAAATCTCATTTTCGTAGAGAATGCCAATGGGGAGGTTAAAAAGACAAAACGTAGATTCCCTTTCGGGTATAAATATCCCAAAGTCAAAAATGGATCTCACATTAAAGTGCGTTCAAGATCAGAATTAGATCAGCTCAAAGACGAGGATAAAGAAGATGTGGATTGGACTAGAGTCTTAGGAGATTCTGTGGCGCAGGCCATGTCAATACTTACACTCATTCTGCTGATTCAGCGCTTGGATTAATTGGAGAGCACATCTGACAGGATCTGGGCTACTCGATCCATTTCCTCTATAGTGTTGAAATAGTGAGGTGATAATCTGATCACACTCTCCACACCCTTTTTATCAAAATCGATGACGCCCCATTCTCTTGTGCTGATGCTACAATAGACCTGGTGATGATCTAATATTTTCTGGATGTCCGCTACTGACAGCCCTATATGGCGAAAGGTTAAAATGTTAGAGAGCTGGCTTCCTCTATCGTACATCTTGATTTCTTTTATTTCAGCCAGCTTGGATCTGAGATGATTCATTATTTGTTTATTCCGACCTTCTATCTTCTTGATGCCTATTTGGTTGGCATAGTTTATGGCTTTCGCCAGTCCGATCAGCATCGCATACGGTGCTTCCCACATCTGAAATCGTAACGCTGTATCAGCAGGCTTGTATTGATTAGCAGCTGTCCAGGTGGCACCACGACCATCGATGAATAAGGGGGCATAGCCAAGATTCAAGATTCTATCTGAGACATATAATAAGCCTGTACCTCGGGGACCACGCAGAAATTTTCTACCCGTAGCACTCAGGAAGTCGCATTTGATTTCTTGGACATCGACGCTCAATTGTCCCACAGACTGGCAGGCATCTACCAGATAGATGATTTGCTGATCTGCACATAGCTCACCGATGTTTTTGACGTCTTGTACTTTTCCAGAGTTAGTGGGGATGTGTGTGATGGCGACCAGCTTAGGTCTGTGTTGTTCTACCAGTAGTTTACAATGATCTAAGTCAATGTCCCCATTTTCAAGATTATTAATTCGATGTAATATTATGCCATATCTGTTTTGCAGTGATAGGAATTGAATTTGATTAGAGCTATAATCATCATTGGATGTAATAATCACATCACCTGCTTCGAAAGGGATGGATGAGAGTGCCTTGCTGTAAGCATCCGTGGCGTCGTGGGCGAAGGCGATGTTTTCGGCCTTACAGTTTAAGAGTATCGCGGCTTGGTGATAGAAGTCATTAATATCGTGCTGACGATCTTCTTCGACTTGGTAGCCGCCGCGAGTTTCTTCCTCTGATAGAAAGTGTCTGACTGCTTCATTGACTACAGTTGGACTTAGGGACGATCCTGCACTGTTGAGGAATATTTTATCCTCGCAGTACAAGGTCTCATTTCTGATCTTATTTATATCCATTGCCATTGACACAAAATAGTCATTTATGATTGCGACAACTGCTATTTGATTCGATGGAATGGTGTAACTTTTTTCTTTATTCGATGGGGTAAGGATGCGATACCTAATGGTCAAAGATCTTCAGCAGGCATCTTCAAGAAGGAGAATTTATCCTAACTTCACTGCATGAGTGATCAGAGAAAAATGTGGTACGAGCGAATTCCACATCCAGTGACTATGTTGTTTGGCATCATCATTTTTGCCACTGTGCTAAGTTACATTCTGCCTGCTGGGATGTTTGAGAGAGAGTTAGTGGATGGTCGCCAGCGCGTGGTGCCTGGCACTTTTACATACATTGATCAGCAGCCAGTATCATTTTTGGATATGTTCGTCGCTTTAGCGAAAGGGTTTAAGACAGCCTCTGATATCATCTGGATTGTATTTGCTAGCGGGATCATGTTTGGTATATTAGAAAAATCTAAGATGGTGGAGAATGCTGTCGGTACGATTGTGAAAAAACTGGGCTTGCAGCGAAAGTATTTTATCGTCGTTGTGATGACCTTCATTTTTGGGATGCTCGGAGTAGCGGTAGGCTATGAGAATAATATTGCCATGGTCCCCATTGGTGCGATGCTGTCGATGGCCATCGGTGGTGACTTGATTTTGGCAGCAGGCATCTCTGTCGCTGCGATCACTGTGGGATTTGGGCTGTCTCCCATTAATCCTTATACAGTTGGTACCGGTCACCAAATAGCAGAGTTACCGATGTTTTCTGGTGCAGCATTCAGGAGTCTGATCTGCTTCAGTGGACTATCCATCTTGGCCTATTATAATGTGAGATACTTTAAGCGGATCGTGAAAGATAAGTCAGCGAGTCTGGGACAAGATCTGGATACATCGGGGTTCTCGCTGTCTCAGCGATTAGATGCGTACAGTATGAGTCTGAATAACTGGCTGGTTGCTGCAGTATTTTTAACGGGTATGGGCGTCATGCTTTATGGTATATTTAATTACCACTGGTATCTACAAGAGATCGCTGCCATCTTTATTATGATTGCCATCGGGGCTGGGACAGCTGCTCGTCTTTCTTCTCGAGAGATTAGCGAGTCAGTATTGCATTCGATCAGTGTGGTCGCTCCTGGCGCATTTATGGTGGGCTTCGCTACCACGATTAAAGTCATCTTGGAGATGGGGCAGATCAGTGATACCATTGCGTTTAATCTCTCGGAGGTCTTAACGTCATTGCCATTGTACGGCTCGGCGATTGTGATGTCGCTGGCGCAGTGTGTGATGAATCTGATGATCCCTTCAGGGAGTGGTCAGGCCCTGGCGACGCTACCGGTGATGATTCCAGTAGGCGACCTTGTCGGTCTTACCAGACAGAGTACGATTTTAGCTTTCCAGATTGGAGACGGCGTGACGAATTTGCTAAATCCGACCTTGGGTGGATTGATAGCCATGCTGAGCCTCTGTCGAGTACCGTTTGATCGATGGCTGAGATTTATTGCGCCCTTGACCTTGATGCTGGTGGTGATGAGCTGGCTGTTCCTCATGCTTGCAGTACTGATTGGTTGGGCTTAGACCTTTGCTCAAATTGCTGCAGTTGTCTTTATATTCTTTCTACTTATATTATACCTGAATGGGTATAAAATCATGAATAATGAGGATATTATACCTGAACGGGTATAAAATCATGAATAATGGGAAAATTATACCTGAACGGGTATAAAATCATGAATACTGGGGGTATTATACCTGAACGGGTATAAAATCATGAATAATGGGAATATTGTACCTGAACGGGTACAAAATCATGAATAATAGGAATATTATACCTGAACGGGTATAAAGTCATGAATAATGGGAGTATTGTACCTGAACGGGTACAAAATTATGAATAGTGGGAAAATTATACCTGAACGGGTATAAAATCATGAATAATAAGAAAATTATACCTGAACGGGTATAAAATCATGAATACTGGGGATATTATACCTGAACGGGTACAAAATCATGAATACTGGGGACATTATACCTGAACGGGTATAAAACCATAAATACTGGGGATATTATACCTGAACGGGTATAAAATCATGAATAATGAGGATATTATACCTGAACGGGTATAATATCATGAATAATAGGGATATTATACCTGAACGGGTATAAAACCATAGATAATGGGAATATTATACCTGAACGGGTATAAAATCATGAATACTGGGGATATTATACCTGAACGGGTATAAAATCATGAGTACTGGGGATATTATACCTGAACGGGTACAAAATCATAAATAATGGGAATATTATACCTGAACGGGTATAATATCATGAATAATGTGGATATTATACCTGAACGGGTATAAAACCATAAATAATGGGGATATTATACCTGAACGGGTATAAAATTATGAGTAACGGGAATATTATACCCGATCGGGAACTATTGGGGTGATTTTGCTATTTTTGTACCTGATCAGGTATAAAAAACAATGCAATTACATTCATTTGTCAAATTAAAACGAAAAGAACTGGGTTTTACTCAGATAGAGATGTCTAAGAAAGCAGGTGTCGGCGTCCGTTTTATCAGAGAGCTGGAGCGAGGTAAAGAGACGCTCAAGCTCAATAAGGTAAATCAAGTACTCTCTCTCTTCGGATATGAGTTAGGGCCAGTTGCGATCACAAGAACGTTGGAAGCTCATGAGGAAGGCTAAAGTATACGTAGACGATATCTGGGCTGGAACTTTGTCAGAAACGGAAAATGGGTATCAGTATGCCTATCGAGCTGACTATGTAGATCGAGCAGATGCTGCTTCGGTCAGCGTGACACTACCGCTGAGTGATAAACTCTATGAAAGCAAGATTCTGTTTCCGTTTTTTGATGGACTGATTCCAGAAGGATGGTTGCTGGATATTGTAGAGAAGAATTGGAAGCTGAATGAGCGTGATCGCATGGGCATTCTGCTTGTTGCCTGTCATGATTGTATTGGCGCCGTATCCATTCACCCCCATGAAGATGAAATATGATGGATAAAAAATGCCTATACTGCTACGATACGATTCCGAATGGAGGCAGTACTAATAATTCTGAATATCATCGATCATGTAGTAAATCGATTTTCGGAAAAGAGCAGCCACCAAGATTAGAATATACCCAAGAGCAAATTCTGGAGTTGGCAAAAGATGTCATAAAAAGTAACAAGACTGTGACTGGTGTACAGCCCAAGCTGTCACTAAATCAAGCTAAAATCGAAGGTGATCGGAGAGCAACACGGTTCACAATTGTCGGCTTGTGGGGTGAGTACATCCTCAAACCACAGACAGAGCATTACAGGTCGCTGCCAGAAATAGAAAATCTGACCATGAACCTGGCGCAGCTATCTAAGATTAATACAGTGAATCATGGAATGATCAGGCTGCTCTCTGGCGAGTTGGCTTATATCACCAAGCGGATTGATCGGCACAAGTCACAGAAGACCCATATGGAGGATATGTGCCAAATCACGGAGCGACTCACGGAGCATAAGTACAAGGGTTCATATGAGCAAATAGCAAAGGCCATCTATCTCTATACGCAGAATCCACTGTTGGATATAATTAACTTCTATGAAATGGTGCTCTTTTCTTTCCTGACGGGGAATAATGATATGCACCTAAAAAATTTTTCGCTGATCAAAAATAAAAAAGGGTCTTATGACCTTTGTCCCGCTTACGACTTGCTGGCATCTGCTCTGGTAGTAGAAGGTGACGATGAAGAATTAGCCCTGCACCTGAATGGTAAAAAAAAGAAAATCAAAAGACATGACTTTGTAGAGGCGATGACCAGGAGTCAGATCAATCCGAAATCCATAGAGAATGTTTTTGAGAAATTTTCGACCATGATACCTGTATGGCATGACAAAATAGACCGTAGCTTCATACCTGAAGATTTAAAATCAGCTTATCAAGAATTGATCGTCGCAAGATTCAAACAGATAGGCCTCAGTTGATGCTAAGTCTATCAATTAATCGTAATATCTTGACCCTAATAATACCAACATATGACTGTTATAGACATACTAACTAAACTTGTCTCTTTTCCTGTATTAGGAGGAGAGAGTAATATCTCCATCGCCAAGTGGATAGAAGCATACCTGACCGAGCACGGAGTCGCATATAAGAATGTGCCGAATGAAGATGGCACGAAGCGGTCCATCCACTGCCGGATTGGTCCTGCTGTAGACGGCGGGGTGATCCTCTCGGGACACATGGATGTAGTGCCTGTGAAAGGCCAGACATGGGTGACCGATCCTTTTGTGCTGACTGATGGAGGTGATGGTAAGCTCTATGGCAGAGGCTCATGTGATATGAAGGGATTCATAGCTTGCTGCCTGGCAGCACTGCCAGACATGGTAAGGGCACAGCTGTCAAAGCCAATTTACTTCGCCTTCTCCTATGATGAGGAGATAGGATGTCTGGCTGCTCCAGATCTGGCAGCAGATATCAATGACTATTATGATGAAAAGCCAGCCTATGCCATTATCGGAGAGCCATCTATGATGCAGCCGGTCGTCGGGCAGAAAGGTATGGTGATCTATAAGACTACGGTGAATGGTTCAGCCGGTCACAGCAGTCGGATTAGACAAGAAGTCAGTGCCATTTTCGAATCCGCTCGCTTGATCCTGTGGTTGGAAAATAAAATGAATCAGCTGATCGAGGCAGGACATATCGATGACAGATTCACCCCTCCTCATACGACGATTCATTCGGGGATATTTGAGCGCAGTGGCATAGCACCGAATGTGATCTCTGATCGGGCTACCTTCTACTGGGATGTCAGAGTGATACCCAAGGATAAGAGCACTGAGATTCGATCAGAATTTGAGGCTTATTGCAGAGAGTTGGAGTTGGAAAACAGGAAACGATTTCCTGCATTTACAATCGTGACAGTAGAAGATCATTCTGATGTACCGGCACTGGATACACCTGAGCATTATGCCATCGTATCTTTGATTAAAAAATTATCAGGAGAGGATAAATTAGACGCAGTATCATATGCAGCTGAGGCGGGACAGTTTGCCGAAGCGGGCTTTCAGGCGGTCATATGTGGACCTGGAGATATTGCGCAGGCTCACCGAGCTAATGAATTTGTCGCTAAGGAACAATTGGTAAAGGGAACTGAATTCATGAATACACTGATCAAAGAATTGTCTGTCTGAATGATTGACTCAAAAAATATCTTGTCTATGAGATCTTGTCATACCCATCTCATTAGCTACATAACAATAGTTATATTGTTGGTGCTTTTTACCCGCTGTTCTACAGATGAAGATCCACCAGCAGTGATCGTTACACCTACACCTGATCCACCAGTGGTCGAATTTAAATTACCAGAAATATCTGATGATGGATATCAGCCAGAAGCGAGCGAATTCGAAGGATGGACCATGGTCTTTGAAGAAGATTTTACTGACGACTTATCAGCATGGACCCCATGGGAAAGCGGAGCTTATAATGAAGAGCTACAGCTGTATAAGAGTCAGAACCTCTATGTAGAAAATGGCTACCTCTACATTAGAAGTAAAAGAGGTAACGCTACTGGAAGAACCAATCCCGACAACGGAGCGAATAAGAACTTCAGCTTCACCTCTGGTCGAATCGAATCCAAAGAGACTTTTGGTCCTACACCAATCGAATCAAAAGATGAGGTCCGCATATCTGGTAGGATGAGACTGGTCGAAGGCGAGGGAATGTGGCCTGCATTCTGGACTTATAATGATCCTTGGCCGACGAAGGGTGAGATAGATATTTTAGAATCCAGAGGCCACATACCGAATATTTTTGGTTCTAATTTTCACTATGGTGAAACTCCAGGACAGCTCCAGACGAATCCTACATTTAATGGATTTGACTACGAACATGGGGCAAGCTTGGCGGAGGAATTTCATCTCTATGAACTCATCTGGACTCAAGATACATTCGAGATCTTATTTGATGGAAAAGTGGTAAAAACCTATGATGCGGAGACCTACCCATACCTTGATCAGTTTTTCGCTAAGAAACACAGGATCGCCTTAAATCTGGCTGTGGGTGGACTCTTCTTTAGTAATGTGGATGAGTCCAAGATACCAAGCGACGCTTATATGATCGTGGACTGGGTCAAGGTTTTTTCAAAATAATCAGACTGGTTCAATGCTTAGCGGTTATTATTTACTCCTTGATTAGGCGGATCTAAATCAACTTAAATACTTAATGCGGCAAGGCCTCCGAATAATAGGCCTATGATGATCATTAAGAGGTATAACCCAACAAATATGGCAGTTAAAATGCCTATGAAGGCAAAACACTTTTTGAGGTTGAGAAAGGATGTGGTGACAAGTTCGTTGTCATTTGAATTAATGCCTCGTTTGATATTCGTGCTAAATCGATATAAATAAAGAGTAGGGAATATATAGATCATCAGGATAACAGCATATATCGCAAGTACTGGTGCGGCACCCAACATTTCAGGGCCTCCTCCTAATGGGCTGGAACCTAAAAAAGAACCTGCGAAAATAAAGACCAATACCATAAATCCAATGGTGACAAAACTCACAATAGAAAGGAACTTAGCCCACTTTGCTGTGGTCAACAAGTACTTCTGAATCTCGGGAGTGAATCCTACGCCATTCGCTGAAAAGCTATCATCTAATATCCTATCGTCCATTTGTAATGCGTTTCTTTTTCGTAATAAATATGACTAAATATAATTAAAAGCTGCAAAATAAAACTAATGTGTCAGACCAATTGAATTCGGAATTAGTGAAGAAGTCAAAGATGTCAGAGCTTATTCTGTGAATTTCCCTCTTCTCGCATCTAAGAATAGATTCAGTTCGGAACTCGTGTTGTAATAATTTACATCTATGGTATAAATATGGCCAAGATCAATCTTACATATCACTATGAAAGAACTCAACCACATGAGTTATCTGGCGCTGAAGTACACAGCGCCAGATAAGCCAAGTTTAAGTAGAACTAAACCATAAACGAATCCACATGAAGTGGAGGTGTTATCATTACGTTTTTCAATAATTATCCAGTGATTGCTTTAATGCCAGGAAGCGTTTTGCCCTCTAAATATTCTAGCATGGCACCTCCGCCCGTGGAGATAAAGCTCACTTGATCTGACAGGCCAGCTTTGTTGATGGCAGAGACGGAATCTCCTCCTCCGATCAGGCTGTAAGCTCCTTTTTGAGTTGCAGCCGCAACAGCCTTAGCTGTGGACTCTGTGCCGAAGGCAAAATTATCAAATTCGAATACGCCTAGTGGTCCATTCCACAGGATGGTCGAAGACTTTTTGATGACATCTGAGAATGCCTTGATGGTCTCTGGTCCGATGTCTAGTCCTTCCCATCCATCTGGGATCTCACCTGTAGGTACGACTTTTCGATTTGCATCATTGCTGAAGTCATCTGCGATCACCGTATCAGTAGGCAGATAGAAATCAACTCCGTTGTCTTTCGCTTTTTGCAGGATCTCTTTTGCCAAATCTAAGTAATCATCTTCGCAGAGTGAGTTGCCTATCGTACCGCCTTTTGCCTTGGCAAAGGTATAGGCCATGCCGCCACCGACGATGATGTTTTGGCAGGTCTCAGTCAGTCGATCGAGTAGTTTTATTTTATCAGAGACTTTCGCTCCTCCTAAGATAGCAGTGAGTGGTCTGGTCGGGCTGTTCAGTACTTTTTCAGCGTTTTCTATTTCGGACTGCATGAGCAGGCCGAATCCTTTCTCATCCGCTTTGAAGTGTCCTGCGACAACGGTTGTAGAGGCGTGAGCGCGGTGAGCCGTGCCGAAAGCATCATTGATGTATATGTCTCCACACTGTGATAGACCAGCCGCAAATATCTCTTCGCCAGCTGCTTCCTCTTTGTGAAATCGAGTGTTCTCCAGTAGTAGGACCTGCCCTGGATTGAGCAAAAAGGATTTGCTTTTAGCTTCTGCTCCAAAGCAGTTACTCGCGAATTGGACTTCGACTCCCAGCAGTTTTGATAAGTGGGGGACGATATGTCGCAGTGTGAATTTTTCGACATTTACACTGCCATCACTTTTTAGTTTTTTCTGAGGTCTGCCGAGGTGTGACATCAGGATGACGGCTCCTCCACCAGCGAGTACAGTCTTGATCGTGGGGACTGCTTTTTTGATTCTGGTGTCATCCGTGATCTGGTGCTGATCATTGAGAGGTACATTGAAGTCGACTCTCATCAGCACTCTCTTATTGTTATAATCGAAATTTTTCATTTTGCTATGGCTTTATATTCTTGCTAAAATAGAAAAACCCAGCACGGTAGCACTGGGTTTTTCATCATCTTTATTAGATTAAGATATTAGTGCTCTGCTACGAGATCTGCTAATCTGGCAGAATAGCCAGCTTCATTATCATACCATGCGACCACTTTCACTAAGTTGCCCAGCACATTAGTCATATCAGAGTCGAAGATGCAGGAATGCTTATTACCTACGATATCAGAAGACACCAGAGGATCAGTAGAGTATTCTAAGATACCTTTCAGGTGCGATTCTGCTGCTGTCTTGAATGTAGCATTGACTTCCTCTATTGTCGTCTCCTTATTCGTGATCACATTCAGCTCGATCATAGATCCTGTGATGACTGGTACTCTGATCGCGATAGCGAATAGCTTGTCTTTGATCGGTGGATATACTTTTCCGACGGCTGCTGCTGCACCTGTAGTCGTAGGAATGATGTTGTAAGCGGCAGCTCTCGCTCTTCTGAGATCTGAGTGAGGTGCATCCTGGATGCGCTGATCTGATGTGTAGGCATGTGTAGTCGTCAGTGATCCTTTGTCGATGCCAAATGCCTCGTCCAGTACTTTTACGACTGGTGCCAGACAGTTAGTTGTGCAGCTGGCATTAGAGAATACAGTTGAATCTTCTCCAGCAGCATCAGTGTTCACACCCAAGACGACTGTCGTGATACCATCGCCTTTACCAGGGGCAGAGATGACGACCTTTTTAGCACCAGCATCGACGTGCAGTTTTGCTTTATCAGCAGTTCTGAATACACCTGTCGCTTCGATCACTGTATCTATTTTCATTTCTCCCCAGGGAAGTTTTGATGGATCACGCTCAGAGGAGGCAGCTACTTGAGTGCCATTTATCGTGATGTGATCCTCAGATGAAGAGATATCATGATCAAATTTACCATGAGCACTGTCAAATTTAAGTAAATGAGCTAAGGTAGCGTTGTCAGTCAAATCATTGATTGCGACCACTTCGACATCGTCTCTTTCCCATAAATTTCTAAATGTCAGACGACCGATTCTTCCGAATCCATTGATTGCGATTCTTTTCTTTGCCATAAGTGTATTTGTTTTAGATTTTTAAACTTCTTTAATGGTAGGTAATCAAAAGTAAGCAATTTGGCAACCAAATAAAACTTATTGATCTACAGTCATGGGGTTCGGAAGTTCTGCCAGCGGTTCTGTTATTGTTAAAATACCATTTTATATTTTGATGATTCGGATCGAGGCTCAGCTTGACAATGATGGTTGTTATTGTTGTTACATTTGAATTCCATCGAACCAATTAAAGCTTGTCAATATGTGATTGTAGCTTTCTTTGACATTAATACTCTATTAATCATGTCATATCAGAATAAGAGTAAGTGTAGCTTGTTATAATCGAAATATTATTTTTAGATTCGAAAAGCACCTTGGGAATTGTGTGTGGATCATACTGGTCAACTGTCTTATGTAAGCAGCAAGATCTACATGGCAAGGATAGGCTGGCGGTACTTTGACTTTACGGATATAAATGGAGTGTTTCTTGAGGGAAAATTTTTACGAAAATTATTTTCAGTGCCTGAGGTTGCAGTTAAATTCGGGCTAATTTGGATGTTTATACAAGATTATTAAATGATACAATCTGTGGCATACTCCGCTTCGATGGCTGCATTTATTTTGGATCAGTTGTCAGAATTTGATGCCATCAGCACAAAAAAGATGTTTGGTGCCTTAGCCTTTTATCACCACGGAGTCCTCTTTGGAGCTGTGATGGGTGATCAATTTACACTCAGAGCACTGGCAGAATATGAGTCTAAGTATTTGGCCGCTGGCATGCAAAGACATGTGATTTCTGGGAGAAAGCAGCGGATGCCTTACTTTGAAGTACCTCTTGGTATAATTGAAGATCGAGAGGCATTGGCAGAGTGGGTGATAGCAGCTTATGCTGATGCCAAACATAAGGCTTGACTTACCTGTTACCCAAATTATGAATATGAACTTAATTAATATCAATCTACTAACACAAATAGTAATGTGGCCTGTCGTGTACTGTGGTCTGATGATATTCATATTGTTAGGTATACCTAAGATAGCATCTGGCCAAGATGCATCATCAACTAAGGGCTTAGAACAGTTTGCGTGGAAAAATCGGATGATGATGATCAGCGATCCTTTGGATGAGAAGGAGCGAGCCCAAGCGATGATCAAGCATTTCTTTTCAAAATTAGAAGCCATGGATGACCGGCAGCTGCTGCTATTCTATGTGCAGGATGGGACTGCAGATATGGTCAATGGTAGTTCTGTCAAAGTAGAGTTAAGAGCTGGCGAACTCAAGAAGTATGGCATATCTAGAAAAGCATTTCAGGTCATTCTCATTGGTCTGGATGGTCAGGTAAAACGAAAGTGGAGTGAGTCACCCAGTCCGCAAGAAGTCTGCGACATCATCGATGCTATGCCCATGCGAATAAATGAAGTCAGGTATAAAAAGACGAACTGAGATGTAACTTTTCTAACAAGAATCGGATTATATAATGAAGTAAATGTCCAACAGCAATGGTTAAAATAAAAGATCTATGGATTGGAGATGAAGTCAGGATCATCTCCAAAGGAATCACAGGAAAGTACGAAGGTGTAGGAGCACAGAAGCATGCCTTCGTCAAGATAGGGCAGAAGATGCATCTGATCCCAGAGATAGACTTAGAAAGACACATTGTCGAAGAAAAGGAAGAAGTGGTATTAGATCTGGAAGATGCAGAAGCTGAAAAGAGTCAACCATACGTGAGATTCGAGCAGTACATCGACCTGCACATAGAGAAGCTTAATCCTAATCTCACTAATGCAGAACCTGTACGTATTTTAGACTATCAGATCAAAGCCGCGGAGGTCTTCTTACAAGAAGCGCTGAAGCGTAAAGTATCAAGCGTCACCATCATCCACGGCAAGGGCAAGGGGCAGCTGAAGGCTGAGGTAAAGCATCTCATTGATGGCATAGATTCGGTGAGGCATAGCATAGATACCAATGACGGTGGGGCGACCGAAGTATTGTTTTAGAACACTTCTGATTCATATGATATCTTTATTAATTCTACCATACAGCCTGATCAGAAGTATTACAATTGAAAAGGCTGACTTGTCTCAGAGGTCTTTCAGTGCGGCATAGAAGATGGCTTAACACTACAGCCAAGGACTTACTGATAGACAGGGCATCTTGATTTCAGCTGCTATCCATTTTGGTAATATGGCAATAGCTAATCTTTAGCAATAGTCAACCGTCATGAAGTAAAAGAAAGACGGACTGACAGTGAGATATTTAGCATTTTTCCCTTTATTACAGATCTATTGATGACTGCGTATGAATTCCAAAATATCTTGGATTAACACACCTTTTCCTCGACCAGGTATGAGGTTTTACCTCGGCATTGCTGTGATTACGGGCTTTAGTATTGCATTTATACTGAATGCTTTTCAGCCTTTTGGCACTCAGAATTTTCAGCATCCTTATAAGTCATTGATATTATCTGGTTACGGTATCGTTTCGACCTCGGTCATTGCCATCTACTACAGTCTCTCCCTAAAGCTGCTACATGCGCATCGAGCACAGCGATGGACGGTGTTAAAAGAGTCAATAGATTTATTCCTTGTGTTAGTGATCAGCCTTTTGGCCTGTTATTTCTATTTCATTTGGGTTTTTAATGGTCACTTTAGTCTACAGCAGATGGGCTCATTTTTACTCAGAGCTGTCCTGGTCAGTATCTTGCCAGTACTCAGCCTATTCGCATATATCACTTCAAAGTACAAAGGGATCATCAGGTCCTCTATGGAGATCGATGAGACGATAATGACAGACTCTAAGTCCAGACCCGTCACCTTAAAAGGCACGAATAAGCATGAAGTGATTCAGACGACAGAAGACGAAATACTACACATCAAGGCGGAAGATAACTATGTGATCCTCTCCATTCGAAATGATGAAACTGTCCAGTCGCACATGATCAGGAGCACCTTGAAGCAGATGGAAGACCAACTCAGTGACTACATCTTCATGAAATGCCACCGCTCTTACATCATCAACTCTAGGCGCATCTCTGGTATATCTGGAAATAAGAACTCTGCTAAAGTGAAGATTCGAGGTAGTGAGCAGCTCATACCTGTCTCGCGGACTAAGGTGGATCTGATCAGAGGGATTATAGAGAATGGCTAAGCGAAAGGTCACTCTGCTGTACTTCTCAGCTTCTACTGCGTAGCCACGAAGTCTATTGTCTAAATATCATTGATTGTTTAGCTATTACATTCTTGAAATGATAACCTTTGGAGGCGTGACACTTGAAAATTACTTGCATTAACACGTTGAAGAAAGTATTGATAAGTTATTGATTGTCAAGTATGTTGTGGCCAATGGTCCTCTTATTTGGTGGATGGTCCTGAACCATTCACCACAAGGTCGAGCTATCGACCACTCTCATTAAATTCTCATGCTAATTCCCTTCATATTTGAATCATCAAAAAACGCGAAATGATGAAAAAATTCAAATTGTATGTGGCCTTTTCCTTTAGTATCTTAATCAGTACAAGCCTACTATCTCAAGAGGGAATCAAACCCAGAAGGCAAATTTCCGTAGGTGCGGGGATGAGCTTGAGCAGCATCAAAGATCAGCGACTATCAGCTAAGACTCAGAAGCAGTGGTCTCCCATCTATGAGATCAATTATCTGAAAGAAACTGAGCATGATCGGCAAGAAGTGAATTTTGAGTTTTCTCTTTTCTTTCGGGCGAAAAGTGATGATCTATTTGGCTACAGCTTCATACGCCCCAATGTGAGTTACAGTTATCAGAGAAACATCGCGAGGCACCATTGGATGGGGGTATTTATCAGTACGAATACCTTGCTCAGTTTTCCCAAGACTTCATCTGGTATTTATAATAATAATCCGATCAGTTATACCATCGCCTCTTCCATTGGTCCCAAATACAGTTGGGGTACTGAATTATCTACACCAAATGGTAAGCCGCTGAATGTGACTGCTTCCGCTGAAGCAGCCTTACTGAGTTATGTGATTCGACCTGCATACGCTCACCCATATCCGACACAGTATTTGAAAGAAGGCGTATTCTCCCCGACCCAGAGAGGTATGGCTGGTCCGCTGATCAGAAGTGGTAGACTCCAGACCATTAGTGCACACCAATCATTCAAAGTAAAGTTCGGAATCTCTTATTTTCTGACTAATGGTATCTCTGTTGCCGTCCACTATCAGATGGATTACTATCATAATCAGACTCATGTATCGTCCAGCTTTTTAAATCAGGATGTCTCAGTAAGGCTGAGTTATCACTATTAGAATCATCACTATAGCAATCATAAAATTGATAAGCCTACATGTCTCCGGTGTGATGGATATAAAGCTCGAGCCGATGACTAAACTTGTATACTTACTAAGAGGCATTCATTTTTAAAATTTAAACCTATGAAGCGTCTATGACGCAGATAATTAAGATACCCAAGAGGATGATAAAACTTAGTTATTTGCCGATAGTCATTCAATCAAAAAAATCAAACCTATGAAGTTTTTTAGCATTCTTTATTTATCCTTCATGATTACATTTTTTTCTTGCTCCAAAGAGATTATGATACCTTCAGAATCATTCGACGCTGTATCAATATTTGAAGAATTTTGGACCTATGTCGATGAGCACTACATCTACTTTCGAGAGAAGGGGGTAGATTGGGATGAGGTCCGAGAGCGATACCTGAGCCTGGTCAGCCGAGATATGACAGATGTGGAGCTTTTTGATCTCTGCCAAGATGCACTCATGGAGCTCAGAGATAACCACAATAGACTGCAATCTTCATTTTCCAGCGCCAGAAAATATCCCTATTTCGCCGACTTCGAAGTACATTTCTCTATTGATGTGGTACGCGATCAGTATGCGGGTGGTAGATTGACCCAAGAAGGTGATCTTTTTTATGGTATGATCGCTGGTGACTTGGGCTATATTTTTATCCAGGATATGGACCGCTTCCAGGCATTACCTGCTATCATGAGGCAGATGAAGGAAGAGGGAGCTAAGGGCATCATCATTGACATCAGGAGTAACAGAGGTGGCGATAGTAATCCTTTCATCGAGATGATCTCTGAGCTGATCACAGAGCCACTGACCGTAGGTTACTACATAGAAAAAAGTGGCCCTGGGCACGAGGAGAATACTGATCCAATCCCTGTCAGATCAACACCATCGGCTGACTTCTATTTATATCTGCCGATAGCCCTCATCACTGATCGAGAATCATACAGCGCTAGTTCATATATGGCTGCCATGTATAAGGCTGTGCCAGGTGTGACTGTAGTGGGACAGCTCACTGGCGGAGGCGGGGGCGGTAACAATGGCTATCAGCTATCTAATGGTTGGATCATTGCAGTATCCATGAGCGACTTTCTGGATGCTGAGATGCAGTCCATTGAGTCTGGTGTAGAGCCTGATGTCTTTATAGAAAATACGGCTGAAGGAATTAGTGCTGGTAGAGATGATATGCTGGAAAAAGCCATAGACATTTTGCAGTAGTGTAATCTTGTGAAAATCATTGCACGTATTATAATTGGACTGATGAATAAGCTTCTGGTGCAAGATCGCTGATAGATGACGTTGATTAGTTTGTTATATTTAGATACTAAATCCAATTTCCACTATGCCTGATCGATGCCCCTTAGATCTGTCAAAGGTCATTCTCGTCGTTTTATTTTTAGCAGTACACATCTCTGCATATGCATCAGGTAAGGATTCCATTCTCTTGGTGATAGATACGACGAGCTCAGAAAAAATAAGACTTCAGGCGAAAGTTGACTTTGCTGGAATTCTGGTCGATGAATCTCTGTATGACAGTACATCGGTATTGCTACACCAAGTCATTGAGGAAGCTGAAAGTAAAGCACTCATAGTAATAGCGGCTGAGGCTTATGAACTTCTTGGTTATACGCATGATGTGTCTGGAAACTTGAAAAAGTCTATTGCCGCGTATGAAGAAGCAATCAAGAGGTTCAAGGATGTAGGCGATAAAATCGCTGTTGCTCGATGTACGCATTATCAGGGAGTCTCCTCTTACTTCCAAGGAGATTATGAGAAAGCGTTAGCGTTTTATCTAAAGTCCATAGAGCTTTCAGAGGGCCTTGATCGTAAATCTGGTATGGCAAATACGCTAAATAATATTGGAGTCATCTACCGGATTACAAATAAGAATCGAGAAGCAGCCAAATTCTATCATCAGGGTTTGGAGTTAAATAAAGAGCTCGGAAACAGAGAGGGTGTGGCGCAACAGCACAATAACCTCGGTGTTGCTTATACATATCTATATAATCTTGATTCTGCACTCCTGTATCTTGATAGCGCGATGCTTTACTACCAGATGACTCAAGATACATACGACATAGCATTCACTTATAACTCCTATGGAGATGCTTATTATGAGGCGGGCAAAGACTTAGATAATGCGAGAGTTAATTTGCTTAATGCGAATGAGCTATTTAAAGTGTCGAGTAGTCAATTTTCCTTAGCAAAAAACTATTTATTTCTGGGTAAAGTAGAATTGGAAGATGGGCATCCAGAACGCTCGCTGAGCTACGTAGAACAGGGCTTACAAGTATTGGAGGGGACTGATCGAGAGGATATCAGATTAGACCTCAAGTATGCTGCCTACCAGGCTCATGAGCAGCTGGACCAACCAAGTCAGGCCCTGATGTATCTAAAGGACTACTTAGCGCTTTACAAGAAATTGCGTGCTGAAGAGAAGTTAGAATATATTGAAGAGATGCAAACCAAATATGATACTGAGCAAAAAGAAAAACGAATCGAAATACAAAATTTAGAGTTGGGTCAGCAGCAAAGAGATAAGCGCGCGCTTCGAATCATTATGGCTCTTCTTTTAGCGGGACTCCTGTCGTCGGCTATATTCATTAGGTCTAATCTTAGTAAAAATAAGGCCCTATCAGCTCAGAAAAAAATCATCGAATCGTCACTGCGAGATAAGGATATGCTTCTTAAAGAAATTCACCATAGAGTAAAAAATAATCTTCAAATCATATCTTCCATATTGACATTGCAGGGAAGATATTCGGATGACCCCTTAGTGGAGTCAGCCATCAAAAAAGGGAAAGACAGAGTCAAATCGATGGCACTAATTCATCAAAACCTCTATCAGAAAAATAATTTTGCCGGGGTCAATATCAAAGAATATTTTGAAAAGCTATTTAAAAATCTCTTTGACTCCTATAACATTCAAGGGGACAGGATCAAGTTACAATTAGATTTAGAAGAGATAAATTTAGACGTAGATACCGTCGTACCTATCGGGCTGATCGTGAATGAGCTGGTCAGCAATTCTCTTAAATATGCCTTCCCCGAAGACCGTGCGGGCTTGATCACAGTGAATCTGAGAGAGGAGAATGGCAGACTAATTTTGAGAGTGACTGATGATGGTATCGGTATGCAAGATGTCGCATCTTCTCAAGTTAAAAGTGGATTCGGACTGGAGCTGGTAGAAGCTTTCAAAGTCAAGCTCGGTGCTGAGCTATTGATCCGCACCGAGCAAGGTACGGAGATCACCATGAGCATTGAGAAGTATAGAAAAGTGGCATAGATCTGCTAAAGTGTATCTTGAAGAAATGGAATGACATTGGCAAGTAAAGCCTCAGGACATTCCTCTGGAATGAAGTGACCAGCAGCTACTTCTACACCTTTCACATCTTTGGCGTATGATTGCCACACTTGGACTGGATCGTAGAGTTTGCCTATGATTCCATGAGCACCCCACATGATGAGAAGTGGACATTGGATAATATTTTTTTGATCACGATCTGTCTGATCATGCTGTAAGTCTATTGTCGCTGATGCTCTGTAGTCTTCGCAGCTAGCATGGATCGTGGACTCATCAAAGCATCTGAGATACTCCGCCACAGCTGCATCAGTGTGGATGTCTTGATGACCGGGCTTAGCTCGGAAGATGGCTTGAAGAAAGTACCTTGTATTACCTCCGATAAAGATCTCTGGCAGATTAAATGGCTGGATTAGTAGAAACCAGTGAAAATAGGCTGAGGCGAAGGCCATCGTAGTATTCTCATACATATACAGTGTCGGAGCTATGTCGAGCAAAATTAGTTTGACTACGGCCTCTGGTGCATCAAGGGCCAGCCTGTGAGCCACCCTTGCTCCACGGTCATGCGCCATCAGATAGAATTGGTCAAAGCCCAATGATTTCATCAGTAGCAGCTGATCATCAGCCATGACTCGCTTAGAGTAGGGTAGATGCTGATCGTCAGTCTCGGGAGTACTGCTGTCACCATAGCCTCGTAAGTCACTGGCTATGACGGTATAGTGCTCAGCCAATGTCTGGACTACTTTGTGCCACATGATGTGAGTCTGCGGATAGCCGTGAAGGAGTAGTAGTGGTGGTCCTGTGCCTTTTCTGAGGTAGTGTATCTGGATGTGATTCACTGTAGCCTGCGCTGACTGAAATCCTGTCATCATAATATATCAGTTCACTTTGGAAAATATGAGAGATTCTGATTCTTAAAGTGTTAAGTTATCAGAAAATATTGATTTACTGTCTCTGGCTACAGGCTCTCTAACACTGAGATTATGAGTAATGGATTTATCTGTCTCGCGCAAGTTCTAATGATCAGTAGGATAAAGTCTCGAGGCTGGAAGAAAGCCGTGCTATGGTATTAGCTCGTCCATTCCCATGAGAGTTATGGGGTTATTTTTGAATTTATGATAACAAAGAATCTTGTTGCAGCTATCGTTCAGTCTCATTCTGACTCCTTTAGCACAGTAGCTGGATAGCGATGCTGAGTGATGCGAGAGACGATGATGATGGTCAGCAGACCTGAGAGCATCGCGGTCGTACGGAAAGGGAAAAGTACCATACCATCTTCTATCATAGGATATGGCAGCAGTATAGGTAGGTGCAAGGTAGCATCACCACCACCGATTCTTAATACAAGAGCAACGATAAAACCGCATAAGGCACCTGCTCGATTAGCCTTTGGGTCAAAGAGCGCACAGCAGAGTGCTGGAAATAACAGGCAGTACACCATATCGCTGCATAAGAACCAGAGCGCATACACACTTTCTATGCTCAGTGATAAGAATGTAGCGGCCAAACCTATGATAACGATGCTTCTTCGGAGCATGCTACGCATCTTAGTGCTGGAGAGATCAGGTCTCAATAAGGGCTTGTATACATTGATCACAGCCAGCGTGCTGGCTGACAGCATAGATGAGTCTATGGATGACATCACAGCTGCTGAGATGGCACTAAGTCCGATCATCGCGATAAGTCCCGGGGTCAGGTAGCGCAGCACATATGGCAGGACACTGGCATGGCTTTCAGGTCCTGCAAGGCCTAATGCTGACCAGTCAGTGATAGCTCCCACCATGCCGATGAATGCAGCGGGAATCGCAATGAGAATGCAAATGACGCCAGCAGAAATAGAAAGCCACATGGCCGTCTTTTCATTTTTTGCTGCTAATACACGCTGAAAATATACCTGCCACGGTATACCTCCAAAGATCAATAATAGACCAGTATCCATCCAGCTATAAAAGTGATCTCCCATCAAAGCAGGCTGAGGGATGAGCTGTGCACGGTGTCCGAACTGGAGCTCATAAGCTGACCATATATCTGAAATGCTACCAGATGCAGAAATGATGTAGGGCGTCACCAAGAGTAAGCCAATGCTGAGTAGGAATAACTGGATGACATCGGTATACGCTACTGACCACAGGCCACCAATAACGGTATAGAGAATGCCAATCAAAGCAGAGGCTATGATGGCAGTAGAGATATCCAGACCTATGATCACAGAGAAAGTGGTGCCGAGTGCCGTCAGGATAGCTGCGATCCAGAATATCTCTCCGCATACGGCAGGGAGAAAGAAGACAGCAGCCATCTTGATGCCAAAACGCTGAGCTAAGGGATCTAGCATGGTGCTAAATCGATAGCGCCTCATCTTGCGCGCAAAGAAGATGCCGCCGATGATCAGGCTCAGTCCGTAGCCCCACGGTGCTTGTACCCAGAGCAGCCCACTACCAGAGGCAGCTTCTGCGGTCCCATTGATGTAGCCGCCTCCGATCCAGGTAGCTGCCATGGTCAGCATGGCTATCCAGAGGGGTAACTTGCGACCTGCCAATAGAAAGGAATTGGCTTTCGATTTGTCTTCCTTCTTGCTGGCCCAGACGCCGATACCAAAGATCAAGAAGTAGAAGAGGAACACTAGGATGAGTCCTAACCAATGAATAGCCTGATCGCTAACTGCAGCTATACCTGCCACAATCAGGGTGATCAGAGCAAAGGCAATAAATGGTCTCTTAGAATTTAGCGATTTACTCAATATACTCTGTCCCTTTTGTACCTTGGTAAAAGTAATCAGTAATATCAACTTGGGGAATAGAATATTAGCTTGGGGAGTTCATGTATTTACATCATTGGGATTGCTTACCGCATTTATGGCTATCATAGCGATTGATGATGGTGATTGGCGTGCATGCTTTTTATGGTTGATCCTTTCATTTTTCATTGACAGTGTCGATGGGACTTTAGCTCGACTGTTTCAGGTGGAGAAGTATCTACCTTCTATGGATGGTAAGAATATTGATTACGTCATTGATTTTGCTACGTATTCACTGATCCCTGCATTCTTTTTTTATAAGGCCGATATGGTGACTGATCAGCTGATGCTCCTGTCTCTTAGCTTCATTTTGATTTCTTCAGCCCTGTACTATGGTAAGACTGGTATGGTCGAGGACGAACAGTATTTTATCGGTTTTCCAGTCCTGTGGAATTTTGTCGTCTTTTTCCAATTCTTTGTCTTTCAGAACAACCAGACGCTTAACTTTTGCTCAGTTATCGTGATCGCGATTTTGCACTTTGTGCCTTTGAAGTACGCATATCCGAGCCGGACGCGCAGATTCTTCTATGCCCACCTAGTCGTGTCTGTAGTCTCAGTAGCTGCTGCACTGTACACTCTTTATATATACAGCGAGCGGAGTGTCGTGGCAGAATCACTGGTCATCATGGGTGGCAGTTATTTTGTCCTCTTTGCTCTTTACGATACATTCTGGACAGCTCGTGCCAGTTCTTGATCAAAATTGGGACAATACAATTGAACTAGTCTTTTAATAATCGCATTATATATATGTAATTAATGATCTAATGAGTATCTCGACGATTCAGATAAGCCATTAGGATTTCTTACATTTGTTTTACTTTTAGGTACTTTTTGCCGTTTATAATGCTTTTCTCGAGTTTTTGGCTTTAATATCTAATTTATCATTCTTTAACTAAAACCAATCTATGGCTAAATCACAAGAAACATTTAACAAAAAAGAGAGAGAAAAGAAAAAAGCAAAAAAGAGAAAAGAGAAGTTAGAGCGCAAGCAAAGCAAGAAAGAAACCAGAGACGGGAACAACTTAGAAGCCATGATCATGTATGTGGATGATGATGGAAATCTTGTACCAGAAAAGCCAGATCCGACTCAAAAAATTGAGATGAAGATCGAAGATATCAATGTGAGCACGCCTAAAATGGAAGATCGAGCTCACGAAGCAAAGCACAGAAAAGGCTTTGTGAAATTTTTCAACGATGAAAAAGGCTATGGATTTATCACCGATGCCATCACTGGAGAGAATATCTTTGTCCATGCAGCAGAGCTGGATGAACCAATCAAGCAACAGAACAAGGTGACTTACGAAGTGATTAGAGGCCAGAAAGGCTTGAATGCAATCAATGTCACTGTTATCAAATAGTTGTCATATCTAGTTGTAAAAGACTATACTATTCTTCGATTAGTATAGATTCTACTTAATAGTTTGATTATAACTGATGGTTAGGCCATAGATTAGAAATCCTTTTCTTTTACGCGTTTCGTGTTACGTTATCCTCTCTATGTTAATCCATACTGAATGGATCTTTGACATAGTTACAAATGGATGATGAATTAACTTGGCTAATACCAGATCTTACAATCAAATCGCGTGCGCCACGTAAGTATATGTTTGCTAAAGCGAGCACACCAACTTTAGTTTCCCAATTACTTATTTGATGATTTCACCATAAGAAGAGATAACTGAGCTATTAAATTCCTAAAGCGTGGGGGGAGGAGGAAGAATCGGGATGATTATTTGGCTTCTCTCAGTACATAGTAACTGGAGCCATCAATACACAGCTTAAAGTGATATTTTTTCTTTTTTAGAAGTACGACAAGCTCATCTCGATGTAAGAGTATGCTGTCTTGATGATTGGTGGGATGGTCATAGGCATAGCTTTGATGCTGTACATAGCTATTGTATTTTGTGCCACAGCCTTCGTGGTATAGTTTTGATTTTTCTTTCCTGATGATTTCTTTAGCAGCGATGGCCTCCCTTGCTTTCCTCATGGAGGCATTTGCCTGCTTAGTCAGTTGCAGCTCTTGATTGAGTCGAGATCTGGCGTTGGTCCTGTTAGCTCTTTGAGCCCTATTTCTATAGACCACAGCTCTCTGAGATGCAGCGGTATGCTTGTCCGAGAGGACAGTTGATGCCGCTACTACATTGCTATTATCTCTTCTGATCTGGGCGTCTGCGCCTAAGTGAGAAAGGAGTAATAAGCAGGATGCAATGATTATGATGCGCATATAAATCAACTTTACTTTTAAGACGCCCAAGCAGAGCTAGGTCACCGCAGGGAAATGTTAAAGAATAAAGAGCTAAAAGTATCTCGTTTAGAATAGAGAGAATACAGCTTGTCTGAATTGCCATCCAGTGTCGTCGCTATCTGTCCCCTGAGTCTGCTTCATTAAGATACCGATGATCTGTTGCTGAGGATCAGCGAAATATTGGGTATTAAAATAACCACCCCAGTCAAAGGTGCCTTTGCTGCCCTGACCTCCGACGGCCTCTCCGTGATCATTGACCACTCCGAAAGCGAGCCCATAGTGCTTTGGCCCATCTCCCCAAGAATCATCGATTTGGTTAGCCATGATCGTCCTGATGGTCATGCGGCTGAGCAGGCGATGACCATTCGCTGTTCCACCATCGAGATACATCTGTAAAAACTTAGCATAGTCTGCTGAGGTGCTGGACAGTCCTGCTCCGCCAGAGAAGAATCGTTTAGCACCCTTCATAGGATATGCAGGGTCATAAAAGGTGATGGGGTATCTTTCCCATGTTCCATTTACTTTCTGCTGTACAGGTATGACACGGCTGTGCATACTGTCAGGCAGATAGAACCAGGTGTCGTCCATCTTCAGGGGATCAAATATATGCTGCCTGAGAAATTCATCAAATGATTGACCTGAGATGATCTCGATGAAATAGCCTATTACATCGAGTCCTTCACTATAGGTGAATCTCTCTCCTGGCTCATGATGGAGTGGTAGCTGTGCGAGTTTTTTGACACTCTCACCGATACTGATGTTTTCTGTCGTGAATAGGTCTGTGATTCCAGCTTTAGCATAGATTTTCTTAAAGCGCTGATCGCCATCTATGACCCCGTACCCGAGGCCTGAGGTGTGTGATAATAGATGCCGGATCGTAATCTGAGACGTAGCAGGTCTCACCAGATAGCTGCTATCGGCCTCGATAAATGAATCTAAGATCATGGCTGGTCCAAATTCTGGAATATATTGTGATATCGGATCGTCTAATTGAAATAGACCTTTTTCCCACAGCATCATGACTGCAGTGGATGTGATGGCTTTTGTCTGAGATGCTATCCTAAAGATGTCATCTGTCTCCAGTTTCCGTTTGGTGGTGTTGTCAGCTTGGCCAAAGGCTTTATGATAGACGACCTCCCCCTGATGAGCTATGAGTGCTACAGCTCCAGGTATGTCTCCGTCCTCGACAGCTTTCGTCAGAATGTTATCGATGCGCTGATATGTATCCTCATCAGATGATGCAGACTTTTCTACAGTCGAAGTAGATGCTATGGGCTGGGTAGCTGACTCGGACTGGATAGAGCGATTCGGTGCTCTGACACTACTGCAAGAGGTGAATAATAGGAGGCTTAGGATCCAGTAGGCATATTTCATTGATCGATGATTTTACTTGATAAACTGTCAGCTTACCATGAAGGTCGACCTTTTACACTGGGATGTGTCTTACTGGTGTTTATCTATGACCTTACATAGCAGCTGATACGAGTTTAATATAGTGACTCTTATTGAGAACCACCGCAGCCATCTATAAATGCATGGAATACATTGCCTGATTTCACCTCAAATCCCGCTTTTAGGGTGATGGACTGTGCAGCATCATAGTCTACATTTAGACCTGGACCATTGATTTTTTGGGTTGATTCTATTCTGTTAGAGGATTCGTAGTCATGATCGCTTGGCTGTATGCCAGTCAGCATATTGCCTTGATTCATCGTGTACTCATAGGGAGCAGCATTGATTCTGGCGGAGCCATAGATAGGGCAGTTACCATTAGAATCGGTGACTTCCAGATCATAGTGTCCTGGAGCCAGATTACTGTCTGTTACGACATTGCCTAAGCTATCTCTCCACGTATATACCAGCATAGATGTACCTCCGATTGCTACGGCATGAAGGCTGCCATCATTCATCTGGTAGCATGATTCGTCCTGAGCATATGGGCTGGTGGAGAACTGCAGCGGAGGCAGCTCTATCATAGTTACACTATCTGATAATGTACATCCAGTCGCCATGTCGGTACAAGTGAGAAAGTATTTTCCAGCGGGCAGATCATTGGTGTTCACTGATGCTCCTGCTTCATCCTGCCAGTCATAGCTGTAGCTCCCTGAGCCTCCTGTAGCGACGCCGTATAGCTGACCGTCACTGACTCCAGGACAGCTCTCAGGACTGGCGTAAGGTGTGATGATCCAATCAAAAGACGCGGCGATCTCCACGCTGTCAGTCAGTACACAGTTATGATCATCTATGATGGTGAGGTAGTACATACCTGGAAAGAGTGACGTGATGTCCTTGCTGGTAGAAATCACTACACCTGCACTATCCTCCCAGCTGCTGAAGTATGGTGCGGTACCACCACCGACTGTCGTCGCTATCGCTCCATCATCCGTGATCTCACATGTAGCTGAAGTGATGGAGTAGCTAGCTGTCAGCTTTACAGGCTCATTGATATCTACAGAATCCACCAGCTGACATTGGTTCGAGTCTGTGATTGTGACGTAGTGTCTGCCTGGCCCAAAATCATTGACGGCTGAAGTCTGATCAGCTGAAGACCAGCTGTAGCTATACGGCGCTGTACCTCCTGCAGCTGCTATCTCAGCGCTGCCATCCTGAGCACCGTAGCAGCTGATGTGCTGGATAGCTACCTGAGTACTGGCTAATGCTGCTGGCTCCTTGATGTCTACAGAACTTACCTCAAAGCATCCTGCATCATCTGTGATGGTAACAGCGTGTGTGCCGGGTGTCAGCCCTGTAGCAGTGGTGCTTGTCTGATTGTTAGACCAAAGCAGCTGATAGGGAGCTGTACCACCACTATAGCTTACCGTAGCACTTCCATCATTGACACCTTGGCAGCTGATGTCTTGCTGGTTTGTGATTTGAGAGCTGAGCGCTGTGCTGGGCTGATTGACTTTGATGCTAGCTGATGTCGTGCAGTTATTCGTGTCTGTGACAGATATGCTATACACACCTACTGAGAGTCCAGAAGGTGACAGCGTATTGTGGCCAGAGGACCACTGATATGATAAGCCTCCTGTACCTCCAGAGAGAGCAGCACTGATGGCTCCATCTGCGCCTCCGAAGCAGCTGACATCGGATATTTTATTTAGGTTGATGGATATGGCTGGGGCATTTTTGATTTCAGCTTGAGCTGTTGCAGTGCACAGATTAGCATCTGTTACTGTCATTAAAAATGTGCCTGGATCAAGTCCTGTGACAGCAGCCGAAGTAGATAGTGGTGTGCCATCAGCTTTCTCCCAATAGTAGCTGTAAGGTCCGTTACCACCAGATATAGAGCTACTGATCATTCCATCATTAGCATTATAGCAGCTCAGGTCTGACGGTGATAGTGCAGCTTGTAAGCTGCCATCGCATGTAGCCTCTGGCTCCGTACAAATCTCTAATGTCCATCCAGTCAGCGCTCCGCCATCTCCTGAGAATGCATCTGAGATACTGAGGGTCCAGTCACCTGAGGGATCTGTACCGATGAATTGGTCGAAGCTGGTCAATGCCTGGTAGGATCCTCCATTTGTCGCTGGACAGGGAATATTCGCATAGAGCTGTCCATCTTGATCGAAGGTCAGATTTAGGTCGTTGGCGGAGCCACAGATGTCCGTGATTAAGATGCTTGCATCTCCTGCTGGGCTTGTCAGGCTTACAGTCAGATCAGAGAGGTAGCTATGTGTGATGTTGATTGGGACGATATTAATATCGACTATCGGACCTCTACCTGCAGGTACTGTGACGGTGGAAAATACGGTAGGCTTACCCGAAGGGCTTATGGTAATGGGTGCATCTTGAGCTGTATACTGCTGGCAGTCCAGTGTCAGGGTCTTGAATGATCTGATAGCTGAAGGGGTAGCCGCTGTTGGGTTAGCCGCTGTACAGGCATTCTGACTATAGACTCTCCAATAGTAGACTGTATTTTCTTGCAGGCCAAAAAGTCTTAGCGTGTCACTAGGGCTGTACTCTGAAAAGACCGGAGCTGCAAAATTAGAGGCGCTGCTGTACTCGACGAAGTAAGAGCTGGCACCTGATACCGGATTCCACTGTAGTAATGGTGATAAGCTGACTTCTTGTTGATTATGCAGGGGCGCTGTGAGTCCTGTCTGTCCAGGGGTACTGGTCGCTGTCGTCACAGTGAAGGAGCGAGCCCCTGTGCTTGAGGTACCATTCACATTGGATACAGTGAGAGTCGCAGTGAGCTGACCTGAAAAGCTCGTAGATACAGTAGGGTTCTCTTGGGTAGAGCTACTCGGAGATACCCCTGCACCAGAGAATGACCAGCTGTAATTCGTGCCTGGATAGACTCTCTCACTGGTGTTTTCAAAGCTGATGTTTTGATTGGGACTGCATAATTCGATCGCTGTCTGTGCTGGGATAAAGTCAGCTATGGGAGTGCAGCCACACATCATAGAATTAGCGAGTATGGCCCTACGCGGGCTGCCTTGCTGGGCATCCATGACGACTGACATTCGGTCTACCTGGTCTTCTGTGAAGGTATTCATGCATGCGTCGTTACTGTAGTCCATATAGTTCTCGTACATATCTACGCCTGGCTCTGATGGGCAGCTATCGACTCCTGATGGGCAGCCTACGGAGGAAAATGACTGCCTGGGTGTATCTTGGCAGAAGTCATCGATACCACAGGGTCCATCGCCCCAGATATGGATTAGACCGAGCCAATGGCCCGTCTCATGTGTCAGCGTGCGCCCCATGTTATATGGTGCACCTCCAGGGAATGGTAGTGAGGTACTACCTATTTTTTGGTATTGTACCACCGTACCGTCTGTGATAGCTGGTCCATTACCTGTCTGTACACCTGCTAGGCTGGCAGCTTCTGGCAGCTGTGCGAAGCCAAATAAACCTGTGACCAGATCTGCCGTCCAGATGTTATAGTATTGCTCTGGATTCCACTGTGTCACTGGTTTTATTCCTGACTCGAAGTAGGCTTGGTCGTATGGGGGAGGGGATAAGCTTAGATTATTTCTATTGATCCGATTAATTCCGGCTTCTGCCAGGCAATTGCCTGACGGATCGATCTGTGCCAGGCAGAATTGTATTTTGGTATCACTCGCTGTGCTGTGAGAAGATCCAGACAGATTGGCATAATCTTGATTTAGTTGCTGTAGCTGGGCATTGATGTATTGTGCATCGATGTTGGGTGTTGCACCTGTAGGCTCTCCATTATGGACGATGTGAAATATGATGGGTATGATTTTGACTTGAGTGTTCTTAAGACTTTTGGATTCTTTGACTACACTTTGGTCTTTAGTTTGTAGACGCTTAGCCATCCATTTCTCAAAATCAGAAGCTGATCCACGCTGGGGAAATTTCTGGACTAAGGATTGATTGTAGGCTGGAGTGCTGCAGCGTGTATCTGACTTAAAGCGCTGGGCTACGAGAGATGACTGAGCGACTCCTATGAAAAATAAAAATAATATGATTCGAATGCCCATCGTGGTGTCTGATTAATTGGTGTGATTTTCCAGGATCCATCTTTAGAACCTGTAGTGAATCTTACAATTAAATGACGGGCGAGAAACGTAGTTTCCTTACGGTGGGCTACAAAATTGTGTTAAAATTTATAATAAACTAATATGACTTATTTTTGATATGTAATCAATTGGATATGAAGTACATATAAAGTAAATAGCTTATTAAATGGTAACTATTTCTCTAAAATTTCGGCTTCTATTAATAGCTTATGGGCTTCTTTTTGGCTGTCTTCTTCTACGTATAGCTCTATGTCACCGAAGAGGCCAGCGTGTGCTGAGTCCTTCTTATCGATCGTGAAGCTGACGATACCTGCCTCTTTTAAAATGTGCTGAGCAGTCTTGATTTTAATTTCTGAAACGCTAAAAAATACCATCGCTTTATCCATAATCTACCTTTTTTAATCAAAACAACTATGGATGGCTTTAGGTTCCAGTATCAGTGGCTTAAGTCACTCAGATGCAAGCTTCGATGATGGCGCAGAAAGTACCTGATTGCACGACCTCAAATCCAGGATTAAGGCTGATGGAACCCGCAGCCGTATACGCTACACTTAGGCCAGCACTCACCATTGCAGTAGAAGAGATGGTGCCAGTGCTTAGTATGGATTCGCTACTGAGATGGGCGGGAGCACTAAGGGAGATGTTGGTCCCAGGCCCCGCGATGACGTCAAAGATACACTCATTACCGACGGCATAGCACAGCATGTCACCGCCTCCGCATGCTGATGGAATGCCTGAATTCAATAAGACGTTAATCGAGTCAATGGCTGCCGTAATATCAGCCATTGAAAGATTTTGTTGCCCGTTGTTAAACAGGCTTGATATTCCGCTGATACTTGTGAGATCCGAGCCACAGCTAATCCCATTATTCGTCAATGAGTCGCAGATCGCAGTTGCTTCTGAAGCAAGATCACAGCAATCGAAAATAATAAACATCCCCTTGAGAATATCATCCACGGTCTCCTGCAGTGCGGGAAGATCATATGCAAATGGAACAACACCCACTTGCTGCATCTGGCTGATCCCATAGTCTGAGGGAGCGAATAAGCCATCAGCATCGATGTCGATGACGCTCGGGCCTGTACCTGCATCAGATGGTAGCTCGTAATCTATGATGAGGTACTCTATAGTTGGTAAAGAAGAAGACGAGCTGATCGTGAAAGGTCCAGAGATCTCATTAGCGCATAGTTCAGTATCTGCGGGGCATATGACAGTAGGTACGGTTGCTCCACAAATCGATGGCTGAGCTGAAAGTGTATGATGAATGAATAATGTGATGATGAATAGGAATCGTAGCATACCACTGTATTTTAAATCATTTAAAATTAGTCAAAAGATGAATAGAATGCTTTAACATTCAGCTCCAAGATAGAGCGGCAACATTATGCCCGTCAATGATAGTAGCAGTATCAACCAGTGGAATTAAGGTGCAGGGTGCTAAGACGAGTAGTCTGATCGGGCATGTCGATCAGAAATATGGTATTATTTATTTATTGAAATAGCTCCATATTTCTCATTGATGCGAAATTTGAAGCACTCCAGTTGGTCATCGACATGAGCAGCTATGACTCCTGAATATCTGGATGCTTTGAGTATAAGACTCTTGATCAATGCATTTATACATGTGTCGAGTAGCAAACGGAGTGGGTAAAAGCGAGTGGAAGTGAAAGGGAATTGGTATTTATAAAGCCACTAAGGAATCAGGGTTTAGTATAGTTTTTTCATGCTTATGATCCTTAGTGGCTGTTATTAGCTTTAGATCTTAATAGATCTTCTTCCGAATATATAACGTGGTTGGGTCCTAAGTGCTGCTTAGCTGCTACGAAATATGTTAATTTTCTTTAATAAATCGATCGATATCTTTTACCGCTTCTAAGCCTTTGGGGCCAAATTCTGCTTGTCCGAAGAAAGAATGTAGAGAATTTGCATATCGCTTGATCTTCACCGTATTGCCCGCGTCTTTCAATTTTTTGGCGAAAGCCTCGCCCTCATCCCTCAAGGGGTCAAATCCAGCAGTCAGTACAAAGCATGGCGGCAGTTCTGATAGCTTATCAGAAAAGATGGGGGATAGATGCGGATCCTTAAGGTCTTGATTATCAGGTATATAGTTGGCACTGAATAGCTCCATCAGATGCTTTGTTAGGATGAGACCCTGGTCAAATTGTTGGTAGGAGCCTCTTTTATCACCGTGACAATCGACTACGGGGTATATGGCTACGATAGACCTGATGGACTGACGGTGTCCCATATCGATCAGCTTTAATGCTGAGGTGATGCTCAAGTTGCCACCTGCACTGTCTCCCATGATGATGACTTCTGCGGCATCTCTTTTTAGGTATGCTGGATGCTGGATCAAGTAGGTTATGACTTCTGTTACTTCATCCAGGGCGACTGGGTATTTTACTTCGGGCGATAGCTGATAGTCGATGGATATGACTGGATAGGCTGTCTCAAGTGCAATCCGTCTGCACTGCTGGTCATGAGAATCTAAGTCGCCGATGCACCATCCACCGCCGTGAATGAAGCAGATGATAGGGCTCTTCGTGTCTGCGGTATTGTCTTGATATATTCTGACAGGCACTTGTCTATCTGTAGTGGGAATGGTGTCATTTCTGACTGATTTTATAGGCAGCTTAGTGGAGTAGTCTGTTCGTTCAGATAGCTTTCTGAATTGTCTTCTGACTTCGAGTACATCATCACCATGGTACTCTTTCAGCACCTTCAGGACTAAGCCTGACTTATAGTGTATAGGCCCATGTGGGGTATAGGAGAGGTATCGATATAGCACGAATAAAATGATAGCTACAGCTAATATGAGGAGAGGCAGACCAAGATGCATGTTCAATAATTTGTTATTGAAAACTACATCTTTTATTGGGATTTTTGCTGTGCATCAGAAGGTTTCCTCTTTGTCGAGGATAATTGACTGAGCCAAGTAGATGATATATTTGATGATATGCTGATGACTATCTTTTGGCTCATCACTTGAAAAAAAATTAGTGGGAGGCTCTCCAGTTGAGCAAGTAGCTGATCACCAGTCCAGTAGATCCGATGGCTGACATAGCGCTGCTGTGGTCGTGGATAAAAATACCATAAATGGTCAGCACGATAACACTAATCGTGAATACGCTCATGACAAACTTACTCTTGTGCTTACTGTAGCCCTTACCGATGATCCACCCTCCTATAATGATGGATGTCAGTACCAAGGAAATCTCAACTATAGGATGTGTAATAAATCCTGTGAAACCTACAGCTCCAAATGACAGCAAGATGGGCAATGTCAGGCAATGTATCGCACAAAGGAAAGAGGCAGATAGTCCTAGTACAGAGGCTCGATTATGTGTTTTGTCGCTATTCACTGATGCAAATATACCTTTTTGCAACAATGTTTCAAATAGCAAACTCAGTATTTTGCACTTTTCCCTTTACCTGGCAGACTGTTTTTAATGAATGTTCTGATATCCTCATTGGCGGTTTCTAAATCTTCAGATCTCAAATACATCATGTGACCGCTTCTGTATCCCTTGAAGGATAATCGATCTTTCATCTTACCGCTGGGGTCTAGCTGCCACATGGTATACTTAGCATTATAGTAAGTGGTGGCACCGTCAAAGTAGCCAGATTGGATCATGACATTGAGGTAGGGGTTTTGAGCCATGGCCTGACGCAGATTTTCGCCTGTATTGTCATTTGTCCTATCCCAAGGACGCACAGGGCCGAACATATTGTACTTTATATCTGTCTTGTAGTTCAGCTTTTCTCTGAGATAGTAATTGATCGCGGGTGTGAATGAGTGCAGCCATGATGTCAGCTCAGAGTTATAGTCGGGTCTGCTGCCAGCTTGTTTTTTATCGATGCCTAAGTACCTGGAGTCCAGCCTTCCGACGGTGAAGCCCTTCTCTCTCATCAGGTCTTTCCAAAAGAATGATGTCGGTACATCCAGGTTATTTTCTAAGATGGAGGCTTCACTTAGGCCAGAGTAATAGGCCATTTTTTTTGCTGTTTCTTTTTTGGATGCATCATCCAAAAATCCGCCCATGTACAGCCGAGGGACCAGGGTATTGATGGTGTAGTCTTCGACCTCCTCCAGCACATCGTTAAGGTCTTTGGCCTGTAGGTCTGGAGGCAGCATCTTCTGATACCAGGCGGCTGCGGCGAAGTAGGGCAGACGATTAGCTGCCATGATCGGGCCATCTCGCTCGATGCCCAGCTCTGTAGGCGAGACTAAGATGACGCCATTCAGATACATCCATTGCCTGTTCTGTAGCTCCAAGGCCAGACCTGAGACTCGGGTGGTCCCGTAGCTTTCACCGATCAAGTATTTCGGAGATCTCCAGCGGTTCTGGCGACTGACGAAGGTGTTGATCCAGTCAGCCAGATACTTTATATCGGCATTGACACCGAAGAATGTTTCTTTTTTTGCTTCTTTATCCAAGATTCTGGAGTAGCCTGTATTTACTGGATTCACGAAGACGATGTCTGCTATGTCTAAGATGGAGTAGGGGTTTTCTCTCACGCCGTATGGCTGTACGGGGAAGCCTTCATCATCAATGTTCAGACGGTAGGGACCTGTGTAGGCTACGTGCATCCAGACAGATGCAGAGCCAGGGCCTCCATTAAAAGATATGACGAGAGGTCGTTCGGACTGATCCTTGATGCCTGACTTTTGGTAGTAAGTGAAGAAGAGCGAAGCGATTGTCTTACCATCTTCATTCCAGACAGGCTGAGTGCCGCAGGTGGCGGTATAGCTGACGGGCTTACCCTTTATGGTGATGCTGTGACTCGTGACTACAGTGGTGTCCGCAGGGAGTGCGATGTCTTGCGCTGCAATGGTGTGTGCAGCGATGAATGCGAGGCATATTATAATTACATTTTTCATGAGTAAACGATTTAAGACTGTATAAGGATCAATTAAATAATCAATGTCATCTACTATATGGATGACTCCCAATAATCACACCCGTAGACGTTTCTATGGCATGTATGGTGAAGCGACTAAGTAAATCTTCTATCTGAAAAGGGTATGATTTCACCGTATTCCAGATATCGCTTCAGTAAATATAAATACATCGCCCAGCAAAAACTGGTTCTTCTGAAATGTTCGTTCGTCTTTTTCCAATCTTTATGGTAGAATTCGACTAGTGTTTTATCAGATAAGGTCTTTAGCCTGAATCCAAAGCTGGTGCCAGTCCAGTCGATATCAGCTTCAGTCATCTTCCAGTCTATGGATTTCGCTATCTCGACTAGTGTGACCGTAGCCCGCCAGTCAAAGGCCTCAGAAAAGTAGAACCTATAGTCTGAATGAAGTATGGGCTTGCCAGCACTTTCTAAGGTCCACCAGCGGTCCAGCCCACTGGGAGTCGTCATAGCATCAAATATGAGAGACGGGTCTTTCTCTTGGATGTATACGTTATGCAAGATGCTGTGCATTCAGATTCATTTAGCATCTAAAATAGCAAACTTAGCTTAGCCACTGTATGGTGGGGGTAATTGTGTGTTACGTGGTAAGGCTTTGTATACGACTGCAAAGGACAATTCTTCTGATAGAAAAGCATAGATCTGTCAAGCCTAAACCTACCAAATACAACAAAACTGCTGACGAAATATATTTGACTAGGGCTTATCCAGCCGTTCTAATTTTAGTTTTCTCCTGAATCCAGCATCCGACGGTGAAGCTTTGACCTTTTTTTAGGTTTCTGACAAAGAGGTCCTCATTAGTTGGCATATACTGTCGGTATTGAGAGATCCACTTATTGGCCTCAGCTGCTGCCGAAGGATCTACCTGCTTCGCTTTTTCGAACATGTCGATGGCAGGCCAGGTCACGATCTGACTGTCCCATCCTCTGCCTGGTCCACAGAGTGGGCCGCTGGAGGCATATAGTTTGCCGATGAGCATGTATGGCTCTCCCCAGCCTGATTTCATTGATGCAGCTTTGAGTGCATATTTTCTGGACTGTGGAAAGTTCTTGATGTCTCTGTAGTATATTTTAGCATTAAGAAGGGTGTATTTTGCTTTTTTATCTACGTCCTGCGTTTTCTCTACGAAGCTATCAAAGAGGACGACTGCCTCTCTGAACTGGCCATCATTGTAGGCATTGAATGCTTGCTTGAGCGGACCTTCTGGTGGTGGCGGTACGTAGCAGTTAGCGCTCTTAGCGCTTGCCAAGCTCACCATATTGGGATGGTCCGGTGGACATTCACCCCAGCGTAATTTTCGAGTGATATCGCCTATGACTTCGCAGTCCTGCTCGTTAGCGAGGTATTCTGGATAATATTTAGTCGCGTAGTAGTCGCAGGGGTAGAACCCCTTCAGTCCCTCTAGCGCTTCGAGTCTCTTTGGTGAGTACTCATTGATGATCTCCCAGGACTCACATTTACCTTCGCACTCTTCCATGCCTTTTTCGATGGCTCCAAAGATAAGTGTCGCATATTTTCTGCCCTCTTCGTGGGACATCTCCTCTGCTACGACTTTATCGTATAGCAGCTTCGTGAATGGATTGATCACAAAGTAGTCTACATCAGTACCTTTCGCATCGAAGGCAGCTTGTAGGCGTCTAAAAGCCTCACCCTCAGGTACATAGTCTGCAAATGTGTAATAACTGTCAAATCCCAATCTTGCATTGACATAGTCAGCATCGTCAGGGTGGCACTCGACACGCTTATTATAAATCATGAGGATGCTGTCAGCATATACTTTCTTTTCTGCTTCGGTGGTGGCTTCAGCGAAGTAGTGTTTGTACAGCTTGACTCCATCGTCGAATTGATACTTGACCCTGCCATTAGCAGCGGGGGCCAGGCCGTAGGCTTTCTGCCAAAGAGGCAGCGCGTTATCATACTTTTTTAGTTTGATCTGATCTCGGTAGAGTACATACGCCGTCTCTGCCTCATCTCGATCACGTGGACTGAGTTTAGCCAAGGTCATACAGGGATTGTCTGGTTCTGTCGGTGCTTGGACCACAGGCTCTGCTGGAGCTGTCACCACGGGAGCCGTAGTGGTAGAGCAGGATAGGATCAGGCATGATATACATAGTATAGTGATGGTCTGGTAGAAAACGTTCATATGCTTCGGATTCATAATGTCAAGTGGCTTGAATGATGGACAATATATTAGTTAAGACGCAAAGATCATATACAGGTCTTGCAATTATAGCTCATTTATCATTTCCATAACGAATGCGCCAAGGCTATGATCTTACCATCGGCTGGCCTGCGGACTTGGTGGTATGTGTTGTTACTATCTATATGGCACTCTGATATGAGGTGGTCGTGGAGTAGACTCTCAGATTTAAACTGGACAGATAGCTCTCTTAGCTGCTGATATTCTGGTATTTGTCTGGGAGCGCTATCTAATAGCAATTTGATGGTACTGATGTTATTGACATGACCATTCCAGTCTAAGTCATTCCAGCTGATGTGCTTTTCGATGCTATGATCCACTGTTTTTAGTGTGCGAAGTCTTTCAGTGGCGCGGGGCAGTAGCTCCGCGGGCACATGATCATAGAATGGGAAGGCTGGTATGGGGACCATCCTTTTGGTTTGTAGGTTGATAAGTCCCCAGGTAGAGCTGGCTGTAGCGATCACTTTGCCATGTTCATTGCTCATGATGAAGTCCCGATAGGCTAAGATTCTTTCGTAGCCAGCAGGGTAGGTTTTGACTTTGACCTGCTCGCCTAATGCAGGTGATGTCAAGATGTTGAGATGTTTTTTTAGAAGGATCCAGCTGAGATTCTCTTTCTCCAGATCCCACACGGATACGTTCAGGTCGATTGCATTCTGCATGGAGGCCTCTTGCATGAGTTGTATCATGCTAGAGGGTTTCAGCAGTTTAGCTGGATCTATTTCGCTTGTTCTGATCTGATAATCAGCGATATGTCCTACGAATTGGCTCAATATTAGAGTGTTGAAATGAAGAGACTAAAGTAGTATAATTTGCGTACTTCAATTTTCGAAATGTGTAGAACAATGATTGTAAGTTTAATACATATATATTATTTTTTTAATATGTATTCATATTATGAATTTTTATTATATTTGCTCCATCGAAGTTATTTCCTTGAATCTGTTATGACTCGATTTCTAACCTAAGCTACCACCTGGCCTGATCATAGATCCTTCAATTAGTTGATAAAACTTTGCTCGATAAATAAGGAAACTATGGTAATCTCATTATTAGAAAAATTTAAGTCTATACCCGCATTAGGATTGGCTTTCTTTCTTTGCATCGGTATGATGCATGGACAGGGAACGATCTCTTGCGTGGGTAGTTTTAACTTGTCCATCTCCGACTGTGATGTGGGGACTCGTATTACACCATCGATGGTCGCAGCTGGTACTGTGGTCGATGCTGATTTCACCGTCATGCTAAAAGATAAGCATGACAATGTCTTTCCTACTGATACCATCAAGGGAAATCAAATTGGTCAGACCATATCTTACACTCTCACTCAAAATACGAATGACAGCAGTGGTAACTCATGCTGGGGAAGTATATTCGTAGAGGATAAAATAGCTCCCGTGATCTCACCATGTGGAGGACCAATGATGATGAATACAGTGATGTGTTACTCTATGGAGAATTTTTCGATCCCTGTAGAAGACAATTGCGATCCATCTCCAGAGGTTATCCTGATCGATGAGATTCCTGTAGAGAATGATTGTAATCAAGTAGATAATACGATCAAGAAGCTACTCAGAAGATATGTGGCTATAGATGCCAGTGGTAATGTGTCAGACACATGCGAATTTGTTCTGAATGTCACAAAAATAGATTTAAATTCTACCTCTGACCCGACTAAAGGGCCTCAGGATACAGTATTACAGTGTAATACTTTTGATTTAGATTTTCAAGGGCATCCAGATCCATTGATGGCTGGTGTTCCTTTCTTCATTAGAGGTGGAGAGACCGTCAGACTATTTCCTGATTCGGCTATTGCAGTATGTAAGCTAAGTGTCGTATACAATGATGAGCTCATTGTAGATACGGACTGCACTAAAAAGTATGTGCGTACTTGGACAATTATCGAAGGCTGTCTCAACAGCCCAAAACAAAGAGATTTTATACAGCAGATCACAGTCATGGATTCTATCGCTCCCACGCTAGAACCCACAGCAGATCTTGAATTATTAACAAACGGCGATGGAGAATGTATCGCAGTAGAGGCCATCCCAGTCCCAGAATTTTCCGATAACTGTAGAGACAAAGAAGACTTAGTCTTATTCTACAAAATCAATAATCTCGAACCCAGAATCATCTATACAGGTCAGCCGATCAGATTTGAAGAAGGCATGAATACCTTAGAATTCATCTTGACCGATGGATGCATTGGTAACAATTCCAGCTCCATAAATGAGACCAGAGACACGGTGAAGGTATGGGTAGAAGATAAAACTCCACCGATCTGTATTTCAGAAAGTAACTCTACGGTCAGCTTAAATAATGACACCGGTGAGGTAGTGATCAATGCTGTCGTCCTGGATGAAGGAAGTAAGGATAATTGTTCTTCGGAAGTAAAAATCTATGCGAAGCGCGATAATGAAGGTTGTAATTGTCCTCCAGAAGATGCAGAAAGACGATACAGTGATTTCATTTACTTAGGCAGACGTGGTGGTCACGATTATTATCTATCTCGAGACGAAGTCAACGCACTTAAGGCATTCCAGCTTGCTAATGCTATGGGTGGCTATGCTGTGACCTACCAAAATGCAGCAGAAAGAAATTTTGTCAGAAGAGCAGTAAAGAGTTACATCGATAATGTAGCTGCTAATACGACTCCACCTCTAAACAATATTTTCTTTACGATAGGCTTATCAGATAGCTGGGTAGAGGGAGATCTTGAGTGGGAGTCAGATACTAACTTCGAACTAAACCCTCCAGGTAATTCAGAAGATAATGACTTCATCATGGGGAATGCACTGAATAATGCATTCCGATTTTATGATGGAAGAGTAGATGAAAAGAGATTTATCGTAGAGGTAGACTCACCATGTGGATTCAGCGAGATCATCAGATTATGTTGCGTCGATGTATTAGATGGAGCGCCTGTCACAATCAGAGCAGTCGATAAATGGGGGAATTATTCAGAATGTTCTGATACAGTGCAGGTACAGGATAAGACTCCACCAGATATCACTTGTCCACGTAATATGACAATTTCCTGCTTAGATGACTATTCTGACCTAACTCAGTTTGGCATGCCGACAGCAGAAGACGCCTGTGAAGCTGAAATCAGAGAAATAGCTCCTCAAAGAAGAATAGATGATAAGTGTGGTATTGGTACCATCACAAGAAGATTCGTCATCCGAGATGGTAATGGTTCTCAAAGATGTAACCAAGTCATAAGAGTAACGAATGATAAAGTCAGAGACAGTCTAAATGTAATAGATCCTCTGTCTATTTATATTCCCGATAGCCTTCCAGCTTTAGGTATTATGGATATGAATGGCATGTGCGATTTTGACATCAATCGACTACACCCAGATTCTCTGCCAGAGAGGTTCAGACCACAATTTACCGATAATGGTATTTGCGCTAATCTGTGGATCGGTTATGAAGATGATCAGTTCGTGGTGCCTAATGCAGATGTAGGCTCATGCTTTAAGATTGTCAGGAAGTGGCTTATTTTAGACGAGTGTTTTCTTGATACCATCACTGGAAACATTAGAGTAGATACTGTTTATGAATATGACCAATCGATAATAATTACCAACTCGATCAAGCCAACCATCACACTGACAAATAATACAGAGATGATGGCATGTAATATCGATGGTAATTGTGATAAAGGATCAATTACCTTAGGGGCTAACTTCAATGATGATTGTACGAGTCGTTCTGATTTGATTTGGAACTATGTCATAGATTTAAATTTTGAGGAGCCTGGCGATACTTCAGATATTTCTGCTGATGGAATAGGCGGCAGAGTCTTACTGACAGGCATGGCTAGTATGTATCCGATCGGAAAGCATAAGATCACCTTCTTCGTGCAGGATAGATGTGCGAATACGGAAGCGCTGATCCACGAATTCGAAATAAAAATATGTGAAGAGCCGACTGCTGTCTGTCAGAATCTGACTCAGCCACTTCATGTATTCCCAGAACCGCCAGAATCTCTGGATGTAGCTGGTAACGTGATAATGGACACTGTATACATGTGTTCTCAGGCAGATTGGTTTCAGCCTACTAAGGGCGGCGGAAGTTATCATCCCTGTGATGTGCCTCTGGTATATAGTTTCTCCAGAGATACCACAGATACAGAGAGATGCTTCACCTGTGCAGACTTATGTGCACCAAGAGAAGTGACCATATATGTGACAGACACCTTTGGTAATGTGGACTCCTGCGTGAGTACCATGACTATTACAGATCCTAAAGGACTATGTCCACCAATCACGGTTACGGATGCGGGTCAAAATCAAGAGGTATGTTCTGACGCCCCTGCAGTGACCCTGAATGGAACCATTGGCGGTGGTGCGGTCAGTGCGACCTGGGTAGGTGGTACAGGTACATTTGCACCGAATCGAAATGCACTTAATGCAACTTATACCCCGAGTCCAGCAGAAATCACCGCTGGGACTGTCACATTAGCATTGTCTCCTCGAGGTGCCGCTGCGAACTGTGATGATGATGACTCCATGGTTATTACGATACGAGATGCGGTCGTAACTACAGCAGGTCCAGACATTACCGTTTGTGAAGGAACTTCTCCCACAGTGAGAGCTACACTAAATGCCAATAATTTGGGGGGATCGTGGACATCAAGTGGCAATGGTACTTTTGCTAATTCAAATGCTCTGAATACAAGATATACTCCAGGTAGTCAAGACATTTCTTCCGGTAGGGTCACCTTGACATTCACAAGTAATAATCCTTCTGGCCCCTGTGGTCCAGATTCAGATGCTTTGATTCTGACAATACTTCCTGATCCGACTGTCAGACCACCCGCTGGAGGCAATATGAGCTTCTGCGAAGGCCAAACAGTGAGTCAGATTGCCTTAGCTGGTAGCACGGGTGCTATGTTCAATTGGACAAATAGTAATACTGCTATTGGGCTATCGGCAAGTGGAAGAGGTAACATACCTTCCTTCACGGCTACTAATAATGGAAATAATGATATTGTATCGACCATTACGGTAACACCATATTCTGTTGGACCAAATGGTAATAATAACAATGGTAATGGTGATGACTGTGTGGGAGATCCAATCCAGTTTACCATTACAGTATCTCCAGGTGTGACAGTAAATGCTGGAAATGATATCAACATCTGTTCAGACAATGCGACTGTAAGCTTAGCAGGTAGTGTATCCGGAATAGCGACGACAGGTAGTTGGGTCGGAGGTCAAGGTACCTTTGCTCCTAACCGTAATTCATTAACAGCGATGTACACGCCAACCCAGGCAGAGATTAATGCAGGGGCAATTAGTTTGACTCTAAGATCAGCTGATCCAGCAGGGCCATGTCCTCGAGTAAATGATCAGGTGACCATAAATATCGCAAGAGTGATGGTGAATGCTGGACAAGATATCACTGCCTGTGGTGATGACTCTACTGTGACGCTGGCAGGCGTAATCACAGGATCGACAACGACAGGTCGCTGGATCGGAGGAGCAGGTACATTCGTGCCGAATAGGAATGCACGGAATGCTATGTATACGCCGACCCAAGCTGAAATCAATGCAGGATCAGTGACTTTGACACTACGATCTACAGCTGTGGGCGCATGCCCTGCGATTGATGATCAGGTCATTATAAACATCAATCAGGCAGTCTCTGTGAATGCAGGGGCAGACATCACCGTATGTGCTGATGATGCTCAGGTGGCTTTGGCTGGTACAGTTAGTGGCTTAGTGACGACAGGATCATGGATCGGTGGGCAAGGTACATTTGCACCAAATAGAAATGCACTCAATGCTACATATACACCCTCACAAGGGGAGATCATTAATGGTACTGCGACTCTGACCTTACGATCAGCTGATCCAGCAGGTCCTTGTCCGAGTACAGACGATACAGTGACGATTACGATCTCAGAAGGAGTGGCGGTTAATGCTGGCCCTGATCAAACAGTTTGTGAAGATGTCAGCACTGTATCACTGGCTGGTTCTGTGACGGGTCAGGTCATGATCGGTCGCTGGGAAGGTGGTCAAGGGTCATTCGCTCCAGGAAGGAACTCACTCAATGTCACTTATACGCCGACCCAAGCTGAAAAGAATGCAGGATCGGTCACACTGACACTAAGGAATCGAGGTAACATCAGCCCTTGTACAGTTGTCAGGGATATGATCACCATTAACTTCACGCCTAATGCAGTAGCATCTGCAGGAGCTGATCAGTCGATATGTCACGACGAGACTGCTACATTCACACCGACTCCAGCAGGAGGTACTTGGTCTGGAGGCATGGGCTCATTCAATGGTAATGTATATACCCCGGCGGCTTCTGAAAGAGGTGCGACCATTACGCTGGTCTATACTGTACAAGGTGGTGGCAATGGTGGATGTATGGGTGGCTCTGACGAAGTAGAGCTGACAGTATTCCCGAGACCTACCGTCACACCAATAGATGATATCTTAGTTTGCGCTGGTGAGCCAGTGGTCATAGGTAATTTCTCTGGCAGTGCTGGTACTGCTTTTACTTGGACGAACTCTGCACCAAGTATCGGCATACCTGCGAATGGGACTGGTAATATTTCTACATTCACTGCTATTAATAACTCGGCTACCGATGTCACAGCTACCATCACAGTGACTCCGTATAATTTCGGACCTAATGGTATAGATAATCTGGGAGCTGCTGATGACTGTGTCGGAGCACCGATTACGTTTAGGATCTTGGTAGGTACATTAGGGCAGGGACCTCTTTTCGAGTGTAAGAAGATTGTACAGAATATTGAAGACTCTAATCCTCCATCGACGACATTCAATATTTTTGATATTGTCTGTTTCGGAGAGAGTTCATGCTCAGGACAGGCTACGATTACTGCAGCCTTCTCAGCTAATCCCTTAGATACGCTCCGTACCTACGGATGTACTAATGTAGGGGATATACAGCTGACGCTCTTCATTTTTGATATAGGTGATGCAGATAATGATGGTGTCAGGGACACTACCTTTAGAGAAGCTTGTTTTGCGATTCAGACTGTATTAGATCCATCAGGATTCTGTCGAAACTTTGCACCAGGTAATCCTGATATTGCTGGAAGAATCATAACCGAGGATGGTGATGGTGTAGAGAGTACATCAGTCGCACTGATCGGTGATGATTCAGAAGAATACCTCACTGATGATAATGGGCTGTACGCATTCCCTGAAATGATCATGGGTAACCAGTATGTCGTCAAGCCACAGAAGCTCGATAATCCACTCAATGGACTGAGTACACTGGATATCATCCTGATGCAGAAGCACATCCTCGGTCTGGTAGAGTTAGACTCTCCATATAAGATGATCGCAGCTGATGTCAATGATTCTGGTACACTCTCAGCTCTGGATTTGATTGAGATGAGAAAGTTATTACTGGCATACTATGACGAATTTCCGAATGTACCTTCTTGGAAAATGGTGGATGCAGCATATCAGTTCTTAGATCCATTCAATCCGCTGGCAGAAAACTATCCGCAGGAATACATGATCCAGGAGCTAAACAGGAATATGGCGATTAACTTCATCGGGATAAAGATGGGAGATGTCAATATGTCTGCTGATCCTAACATGCTGCGAAGAGCAGAGATCAGAACGAGTAGTGAAGTATTGACGCTGGACGTCACACCACGGATCATTGGAGAAGAGCTGAGATATGACTTCACAGCACAAGACTTCATTGATATAGAAGGATTCCAGTTTACCTTAGAAGTGGAGTCTGCTGATCTGACCTTTGATCGAGTCGAGGCATCAGTGTTGGATATGACAGAAGATAACTTAGGTTTCCGATTTTTAGAGAATGGACAGATCACGGTCAGTTATGACAAGATCGGTGGCGTCTCTGCAGGAGACGATGAGCTGTTATTCAGTCTTGTCTTCAAGCATGCTGGAGCGCGTAACTACAGCTTTGATCTTGGATCCAGAATACTGCCTGCCCAAGCTTACAGCACACAGGAAGTATTTGACATAGATGCCAGACTGATAGATACGTATCAGGACATCAGGCTCTATCAGAATAAGCCTAATCCATGGTCAGAAAGCACTATGATATCCTTCAGCCTACCGCAGGCTATGGACTATGAGATGAGATTCTACAGTGTAGATGGCTCACTCTTGATGAATAGGAAAGCACAAGGCCAGTCTGGTATGAATGAGTTTAGAGTCATGCGTGATGATCTGGATACTAAAGGGCTGATCTATTACGAACTGATTACAGCGACAGAAAAATCATCCAAGCGGATGATACTCATTAAGTAAGGAATGAAAGGCCCTTACGTACGATTACTATAGTTCTTTCGATTAAGGTTTTATATTGACAGAGGCTCTCCGAGCCTCTGTCTTTTTAGTTAAGCTTATGTTATTGATGCGGCATAATAAACCAGATGCTTTCGATTACTCTTTAGTAATTGTGGACTTAGGGTAAACCAGCAGCCCACTATTCCAAAAAACTGTGCATATTTGCGGTCTTTTAAAAAATTAGTATGATTCTATTCAGATATTTCTCTTTCATTCTGTGCTTGTCAATCTTTGCTGTAGCTTGCTCCTCTGACACTAAGTCTAAGCCAGTCAGCGACTTAGCATTTGAGTCGGCCTCTAGCGCTAAGGCTTATGCAGACATGGTCATTACCGCACTAAAGACTGATCGAGATAAGGTCATCATGGATCAATTCTTCGATAAGTCTGAGGTAGATGCCTATCAACTGAACAAAACAGTAAAAACATACGCTCAGTCCATCGGATCTAAGAGAAGTACGTGGGACTATCTGGGAGCTGAAGAGAGCCCTTTGACAGATAATGGCTATGATTACACTTGGTATGACCAAAGAGGTAGAATAGCGATCCAGATCAATGTCTTACCAGTCACAAATGCCAAAAAGAGCCAATACAAATTACAGAAGATTGAATTTCGAAGCCGTATAGACGTCTTGGAGAGCGAAGCCTTTCCTGGTGGAGAGATCAGTGACTATAAGAAGCTGGCTAAGAAATAAGCAGCAAAAAGCATTCGCCTCTGAATGTACTTTAATCTTAGGTCCTAAAATAGGAAGCCCCATTCACATCAAAAATACCACCAGTCATCCAGATGGGACTGGACGCCATGAGCAAGACAGCCTGAGCTACCTCGTCTGGCTGAGCCACTCGATTCATTGGAGACTGTGACCTGATGCCGTCTCCGCGAGGTCCAGCCAGCCTATCTTTAGCCATATCTGTCTCTACGAAGCCAGGCGCTACTGCACCCACAAATATATTATGCGGAGCCAGAGAGTAGGCCAAGGACTGAGTCAGAGAATTCATGGCAGCCTTGCTCGCGCCGTATGCTGGCTGGAGCGGCTCCCCTCGAAATGCACCTCTGGAAGTAATATTAATGATGGTGCCTTCTTGGCGCGCGATCATCCCCTTAGAGACCAGGTAGCTCAGATTAGATCCAGCCACCAGATTGAGCGATAAGATCTTTTGCCAGTGGCTCTGCCACTCCTCATAGCTGACTTCATCGACTGGGTGGTGAGAGCCCACACCAGCATTGTTGATCAGGATATCAATATTAGTTTTTTGTTCTAAGACTTCTGTTATGAGTGAGCTCGCTTGCACTGCATCCGATACATCGGCCTTGATGATCATATTTCCCTCACCAGGGATGTCATCAAGAAGCTTTTGAGCGGCTTCTTCGTTATGGCGATAGACGATAACGCAGACAGCGCCCTGCTTCGCGAAGCGTCTGGTGATGGCCTGGCCGATACCTCGGGAGCCACCTGTGATCAGGACGACTTTATCTTTGAATAGCGCTGCTTCTACCTCTGCCATCTGTACTGTGTGTCGTTACTTCTGATTATTGCCCTCCAGCACTAGCTATCTGCGACTGGTTTAAATAGTCCACAGCCAGCTGTGAGATGGCTTTCACTCCTGTGATCAGGCCAGACTCATCAATGTAGAAATCAGGTGTGTGGTGAGGAGCAGCATCTATAGGGCTGACATCCAGCGGCTTACCACCCACAAAGTAATATAGAGATGGGATCTGCTCCGCAAAGAAGGAGAAGTCTTCTGCACCAGTCACAGCAGGCGTGATGATGACATTGTCTTCGCCGATGGCTGAAGAGAAGGAAGGAATCATCTGTCTTGTCAGGTCTAAATGGTTAAAGGTCACGGGAGCATAACGATCGATTTTGACTTCGGCGGTAGCACCTGCACTTTCTGCAATCAGCATCGCCGTCTTTTTTATTTTTTCATGGATGATGTCTTGCATCTCGACATCCAGGGTCCTGATGGTGCCGACCATATGAGCTTGCTCAGGTATGATGTTATTCCTGACTCCCGCCGTGATCTTACCGACACTGATGACAGCAGCCTCTTTAGTCAGCTCTGTCTGTCTGCTGACGATGGTCTGCAGGCCCATGATGATCTGTGCCGATACGGTGATGGGATCCACACCGCCCCAGGGTCTGGCGCCGTGTGTCTGCTTACCATTCACGGTGATCTCGAATCGATCCGCAGCGGCCATAATGCCTCCTGCCTTATACATGATCTTGCCCGCATCCAGCCCGGAGCTGATGTGCTGGCCAAACATGACATCGATACCATATTTCTCTATTAATCCTTCTTGTACCATTAGCTTAGCACCACCTTCTTCCCCTGGAGGAGGTCCTTCTTCTGCTGGCTGGAAGACGAATACGATCTTACCCACCAGTTCATTCTTCATACTCGTCAATACCTCAGCCGCGCCTAAGAGCATGGCTACGTGTGTATCGTGTCCACATGCGTGCATGACGCCTACTTCTTCTCCTAGATACTCTGCTTTTTCTCTTGATTTAAATGGTATATCAACACGCTCCGTTACGGGCAGCGCGTCTGTATCAGCTCGCAGGCCGACAGTAGGACCCTCTTTACCAGTGTCCAGTACGGCGACGACTCCAGTCTTAGCCATGCCTTGATCGACTGTGAGGCCCATGCCTCGTAGCTTTAGCGCTATCTTATCGGCAGTTTTAAATTCTCGATTGGACAATTCTGGAAATTCGTGGAAGTCACGACGCCATTCTATGACTTTAGATTCTACCTTACTGGCTCCGTCTTGGATAGCCTGATTATAATCGAAGCCGTGAGTTTCTACTGCTTTTACGACGGGCTCTTGGTAGCCTATGGTGGCACCGGTAGGCGACTTCACAGGCTGTGTCTCTTGAGCCATGAGGCTGCAGTAACTCAGAAGTATGATGATGGTGTACTTTATGGTTCTCATATCATTAATGTGTTTATCATTCGTAACTAATTGACTATCAATATAATAATAAGCTAAATCTACTTTGAAGCGAGTGTTAGCTGACTACTATGAGTCGTTTCAACTTATTTATATGATAATCTGGTTTTCATCTTGATCCGTAAATAACTGACCGTATGCATCCAAATCGGCTTTATAGTTATCTACATCGCAGACGTATCATATTACAATGAAGCTAATATAACGTAACTAACAACGTATATCAAAGGACAGGATGTCTAAAATAGCTGACTTAACGTTTCAGTAACTTGTCTTTGATGTGCATTGACAGGAAGGCTTCCTTATAGGACAAGCCCAATGGGATGTCATCTTCACCTATGTATATCATGTCTTGATCTATGGTGTCGATCAGATTCACATTGATAATGTATGACTTACTCACGCGAGAAAATGTGGCTTCTGGCAGCTGAGTTAAGATGGTTTTGATGTTCATAGCAGTCATATACTTCTTCTGATAGCTATGGATCATGACATAGTCTTTCATCCCTTGGATGAATCGGATGTCAGTATATTTCAGCTTGACATATTTACGATCAGACTTGATGTAGATGTAGTCAGGCTCAAATTTTTCTAAGGTCGCAGGCTCATTAGTTTTAAGTGATATGTAATCTTGCGCCTTCGTGACGGCTTTATAGAATCGGTCAAATCTGATTGGCTTAAGCAAATAATCGATCACATCCAGCTCGAAGGCTTCTATGGCATGCTCGGTGTAAGCAGTCGTCAGGATCACGGCAGGGCGGGTAGTGACTGATTGAAGAAATTCCATACCCGTCATACCGGGCATCTGAATATCCAGAAAGATGATATCTACTGGATGCTGGCGCAGGTATTCAGCAGCCTGGATGGCATTGCCAAATTCTTCGAGTAGCTCCAAGGACTCGATGTCATTCAGGTGTAGCTTGATCCCTTTGCGAGCGAGTGGCTCGTCGTCTACGATGATGCATTTGTATTTCATATTTGTGCATTTTGTTGATACCGACTTCCAAAAAAAATAGAAAAATATTGATCAATCATCCCACCTGATATTTTCAAGGTGCTACGCCATAGACGTTTCATGAGCGCATTATTTTTAGACTGACTTCATAGCTGTCAGTCCGCTCGGTGATATTCAGTTCATGGCTTTCAGGGTAGAGTAGGGCTAATCTCTTACGCACATTATCCAGCCCAAAGCCAGAGCTTCCTTGAGTCGGTTGCTGGTGACCGATGTCATTTTTTACCTGCAGTTTGATTTCATCTAAGCTCACCTGGATTTTAATGTCGATTTTCTCCTCTTGACCATCAGTCTTAGCGCTGTACTTACATGCATTTTCAATGAATGGCAAGAATAACAAAGGTTCGATCTGCATGGCCGTTACTGGTCCCGTGATCTCCTTCTCTATCTTGAGGTTTTCTCGCCTCAGGAGTTCGAGTTGTAAATAATTATCTATGAATTCTAATTCCTTCGTCAGCGTAATGGTCTCCTTCTGACTGTCATAGGTCTGGTAGCGCATCAGGTCAGAGAGCTGCAAGATATAGTCCGCAGTCTTCGCTGATTGTTCCTTTGCTAAGATATAGATGTTATTCAGAGAATTGAATAAAAAATGTGGATTGATCTGCTTCTTCAGATAGGTGAGCTCGGATTGCAGCTTTTCTTCTTGTAGAGAAGAGGCTTTGATGCTTTGCTCATAGAAATACTTAGAAGTTTTAATCGCTATTGCTGGACCTATGATGCCAGCTGTGGCGATCCCTGCATCATACATGCGCCACAAGAAAGGGTATTCATCTCCTTCTTCTAAGTAGAACTCGACTTGGAATGAATTAATGATTAGGACGATCACCAAGGATAGTAATGTGAGTAGTAGATAGCTCGGCATCTTATCCTTCAGAGCTAATCGTGGGATCAACACATAGATATTGAGATAGACCAATGCCATGTCCAGACCCAATGTCAAAAAATCGTCCCTGAGCTGCACCAACTCCCACTCCCCATCAAGTCCGAATATATACCTGAACGTATCGAGATAGAGGACAACCCAGAAGAGACTGTGTCGGATCCACCAAAATGATCGATCGAAAATCAATTTTTTCAGTATGCTCATGAAGCGGAATTATAATTCAAAAGTAAAGCCTTTCAGCTATAATCATCTCATGAGAAGTATAATAGAGCACAGTGGTCCTATAATAATCTACTCCATACGTAGACATTCGCAGAATGGAGTAGGTCGTTGCCCTTAGTTTTGAATTCAAGATAAAACTGGATCGCCTATCGATAGTACCATTACTCATTCTATTTATTTTCGAGCAGAAAGCCTCTCTATTTCTGCCAGCAAATTTCTCAACCTGAAGCATTGTCTATGAGACAGATAACTAAGAGACTCAAGTGTGTACTTAGTTATTTGCTGATGGCATTCATTTAAAAAAAATTCAATTATGAAATCTAAGTTCTTTTTAATCTCCTGTCTATTCCTATTAGTCATATGTCTACAGTCCTGTCAGAAGGAATCAGAAATCGATGAATTCTCAGCCTCCATCACCGAGCAAACAGATGTACTCAGTAACAGTAAGCGATCCTGTGGTCATACAGATCACGTCAAAGGCCTGATGCAAGATCCGGCTTATGAGCGTCAGCACCAAGCTAAATTTGATCGACTCAAGGTAGAACTGTCCAAAGCAGAATTTCGCAGCTGCGATAATCCAGTGATCATTCCAATAGCCGTCCACTTTCAGGGTGTCAATGGGACGAGTGCCGCCTGCCTCCGTCAGCTTGTCGAGTCTCAGATCGATGCGCTGAATAAAGATTTCACAGGGACGAACGCTGATATCAATAAATGGACAGGACAGGCCTCTGCCTTTTTTCAAAACATAGCGAATGGAGAAGCCTGTTTGAAATTCTGTGTAGCGACTCAGAATCACCCCGCTGGCTTCGGACTCGCTGATGGCGCCTATGCCATCACCGTGAATCGGACTAATGGCACACAGCTCTCAGACTGGAGTGGCTATCTGAATGTATTCGTGCAGCCAGATCTTGGATTTTTAGGTGAGTCACCACTGGGTGGCTTGGGAGATGGAGATGGGGTCATGATAGACGCAGGTGCATTTGGCATCGGTACGGGATGTGGCAATGTACGTCCGCAAGCACCCTATAACATGGGTAGAACCTTGACTCACGAAGTCGGGCACTACTTACTCCTGGATCACATCTGGGGTGATGGCTGTGCTGTAGATGATGGAGTGAATGATACGCCAGAGCAAGATTTTGACTATGGTGGCTGTCCAGAACTCGGACTGAGCACCTGCGGCTCTAATGATCTGCATATGAACTACATGGACTATACTAATGATGCCTGCATGTACATGTTTAGCTCTGGTCAGACCCAGCGGATGGTCGCTTATGTGAACAGCTCACTGACTGCAGTGACTGCGAATGCTGGTCGAGTCTGCGGCGAAGCATCTGGTGCTGGAGATACCACCGACACTGGTGATGGTAACGGGCCTGATGAGGATGGACGATGTGAACGCATCACCACATCTACATCCACTGTGATCAGCGCATCCATGGTGCAGATCGATTGGTCAGATGTAGCTGACGCAGTGAGGTATAGAGTCAGGTATCGAGAGCAGGGCACCACGAGATGGACAGGCAAAAACGTAACGACTTCAGCCTTCACGATAGCGGGGCTCGATGAAAATACCATCTACCAGTATCAGATCAGAGTCCAATGTCCGCAGGGCTGGGTACCATTCAGTCCCGCCAGTACCTTTGTCACTGATGCCGCCGCTGATGGCGGAGATCAGAGTGGTGCTGAATGTGACGGTGCAGCCATCAGCTTGTCTTTGATCCTGGATGACTACGGCAGTGAGACCAGCTGGGAGCTGACTGACGACTTCGGTGATCGAATCGATATCGGTGGCCCTTTCGAAGATGGTGCAGCTGGCCAAGAAATCACTGTCGACTTCTGTCTGCCAGATGGCTGCTACATCCTTTACATCGATGATGCTTATGGTGATGGCATCTGCTGTGACTATGGTGACGGATCGGTGACTTTGGCTAACGCTGCCGGCACTGTGATTGGAGCATCAGATGGCTTCTTTGGCGAGTACAGCTATATAGACTTCTGCATCGAGAATGGCAGGAGTCGCTTTGGCAGAGAGCGGAAGGGGCCTAAGAAGAAATCCTTAGCTCGTAAGAAAAAAGCCTAAACTTCCCGCCTCTTTATCAGGTGAATGTCATGAAGAACCTGCCTTGCACTGCGTGTGTAGGGCGGGTTCTTTTTTGATTGAGCTGGTGAGATGATTTGTTGGTCTTGTTTCAGATTTTGATTCTGACTGCCTAAAGTACATCTGGTACTGATGATGTTACTGACGCACCCCTTTGTTAAAATGAAGTCATGCTCTCTTTGTTTTGTGAGATTATTTGTAATCTTAGCTTTACTTTACCACTAAATGCTGTGTATATGAAGACTGTTACAACGATACTACTCACGCTTATTTCTTTTCTTTTAAGTGCTCAAGTCGTCAATGACCTGTGCTCTGGGGCTATAGCACTTCCCGTAAATGGGAATTGTCAGACCTTCGATAATACGGGCGCGACGGCGTCTAATAATCCGCAAGAATTCATGCATTGTGG
>CALFUK010000068.1 GCA_937929945.1 uncultured Saprospiraceae bacterium | reverse complement strand
TTGGTTACAATACTCGAATAATTTGTCTGCGACTTCTTTGGTGGACATCATGTTATTATAGATTTTAAGTGAAAAATGATAGTTAAAGTGCGATTCGTTTTATCGCCTATGAATATACAATTTAGGATAGATATTTGCCATTCGTGACTGCTTATTCGGTACATGGTAGAACCTCAAAACACACCCAAGAAGATGTTAGATGTCAACAAGCTAATGATCGTACACGACAGTTGAACGATTAAGTGGTTAGCCCATGTTGAAGTTTGGCCTCCTATATTGGGGGCATGATGATAATGCTTATGCTTGAATCTGCGATCTAATATTCGCGTCTGCTAATCACACTTAGGAGCTCTATACAGACTATTCGTACAGGTGCTTTGCCATCATCAAGGAGTATCGCTTCAGGCTCATGATGTATGCCACGTATCATACCTAGTAGCATGGACAGAGTATAAGATGCAGAAAGTGAGGCTGCCAGCTTCCATTCTTGTCTTGATCCATTCAGCCGCTGACAGACATGCTGATCAGCCTCAATAAATTTTCCAAATATTGGCCTGATTCCTGTTCTTTACCTTCAGAAGGACTATTTTAGGTGTAGATTCGATACATTGGGGAAATAGTGTTAAAGATTTGCGGTCTTGAGCAAACTTTTACAAATTTATCTCGTCTTTATATAAATACATTGCCAGTACAGTGGAAGCTAACCAGCTATCATATCAATCAAAGGTCTACCTCACATACTTCAGCATAGATGCTAATAACTATGTCGATAAGATAGCTTGCTATGAGAATCGCTATCAAGAGATCGAGCAGCTGGTGGATATGGTCAGGACCGAGATCGAGCTGGACTACACCTTATCTCTCTTCCAGGTAGGTCGGTATCATCAGTACATCAGCCAGTCAGCCCCCTTGATAGAGAAGGTGATCACGGAGAACATCCACCAGGTACAAGGCGAAGACATATTTCAGAAGCTACTCTTTAATAAGGCAGCCAGCTACTATAATGTGGGCGAATTCGACCAAGCCAGCCACATCATGCTGGAACTGTGTAAGATGGATCCGCATGATCAGACCTACTACGCCTTCAGCTCGAAGATACTCAGGACCCTGTCCTACCGCAAATTTGATAAGATGAAGGCTGCTGCCCTCGGTATGATTCTGCTAGCCCTGATGATCATCGTGTTCGAAATACTTATCGCACGCACCCTTCTGGAGGACATCGTAGCGCCGCTGGAGTTTAGCAGGAATGCCTTGATGGGCTGCTCTGTAGGGCTACTCGTGCTGCATGAAGCCCGAATCAGGCTGCACATCAGAGGTATTATCAAGGCTGCTATTGCGGCTAAATCGGCTTCCTGAAGCGGTCATATTGACCCTCCCCATTAGAATTTAGTTGCCATTATTACCATAGAATCACCTGCAGATTGAGTGATAGTGTCAAGTTGGCATACTACAAGATGCATTTTCCGCATTGGTATCATATATGCTATTAAAGTAGCTATCTTTGCACTCCTAATTTTGACCCAAGATGTTTAATGTAATCAAGAAGTTATTCGGATCTAAGTACGACAGAGATGTCAAGATGTATTCTCCTGTTGTCAAAGAGATCAATGGCTATTATGAGTCCTATAAATCAATATCGCACGATCAGCTCAGAAATAAAACCTTCGAGTTCAGAGAGCGTATCGCAGAGCACCTCAAAGGCATAGATGAAGACATCAATAACCTAAAAGCGGAGACCTCATCAGAAGAAGACATGCTGAAGAAGGAAGAGCTATTCGCTGAGCTGGATGTGCTGAAGAAAGACCGTGATAAGCACCTCGAAGAAGTCCTCAAAGATATACTGCCAGAAGCATTCGCTACGATAAAGGAGGTGGCCAGAAGATTCTGCGAAAATCCAGAAATAACGGTCACTGCCACAGACCATGATCGAGCACTGGCTGAGAGTAAAGACTATGTCACTCTCCAAGGAGATCAGGCTGTCTGGCAGAACTCGTGGAAAGCTGCTGGCGGTGATATCACCTGGAATATGCTCCACTATGACGTGCAGCTCATCGGTGGGATGGTCCTCCATGATGGTAAGATCGCTGAGATGCAGACGGGAGAGGGTAAGACCCTCGTCGCTACCTTACCAGCCTACCTCAATGGACTCTCGGGCTTGGGTGTGCATGTGATCACTGTGAATGACTATCTCGCCAGAAGGGATTGTGAGTGGATCGGCCCCATCATGGAATACCTGCACCTGACCATCGACTGCATCGATAAGTATAAGCCACACTCTGAAGGGAGAGTCGCTGCGTACAATTGTGATATCACCTACGGGACGAATAATGAGTTTGGCTTCGATTACTTGCGGGATAATATGGTCAGATCCATCGGCGAAGTGGTCCAAGGGAAGCATCACTTCTGTATGGTGGATGAGGTCGACTCAGTCCTGATCGATGACGCCCGTACACCGCTGATCATCTCTGGGCCCGTCCCAGCAGGATCAGAAGAGCAAGAATACATCGCACTAAAAAGCAAGGTGGAGAGACTGATCTCAGAGCAGCGTAAGCTGGCCACGCAGTATCTTGCCGAAGCTAAAAAACAATTCAAAGAAGGCGACAAAGGATTTCAAGAAGGCGAAGTGGGCATGAACCTGCTCCGTGCGTTCAGAGCCCTGCCTAAATACAGACCACTGATCAAATTCTTAAGTGAAGATGGTGTGAAGGTGACGCTCCAGAAGGCGGAGAACTTCTACATGCAGGAACAATCGAAAAGAATGCACCTGGTCGATGAGCCATTGCTATTCACCATAGATGAAAAAAACAGAAATGTGGAGCTCACCGAGGAAGGTGTCGAGATGCTGTCCAAAGGGGAGTCTGATCCGACTTTCTTTGTGATGCCAGACATCGCCAGCGAGATGCAGGAAATAGACGATCGCGAACAAGAAGCTGGCACCCGCCTTACCGATGAGAGAGAGTCGCTTATCCAGGACTTCTCAATCAAGTCGAGAAGACTTCATGCTGTGAATCAGCTGCTGAAAGCATACACACTATTCGAAAAAGATGAAGAGTATGTCGTCCTAGACGGGCAGGTCAAGATCGTCGATGAGCAGACTGGTAGAATGATGGAAGGCCGCCGGTACTCTGACGGACTGCACCAGGCTCTCGAGGCAAAAGAAAATGTCAAAGTAGGGGATATCACTCAGACCTATGCCACAGTGACACTCCAGAACTACTTCCGGATGTATCATAAGCTGGCTGGTATGACGGGTACTGCCGAGACAGAAGCGAAAGAGCTGTGGGATATCTACGAGTTAGACGTGGTCGTGATACCGACGAATAAGCCAATCGTCAGAGATGACCAAGAGGACTTAGTCTATAAGACAGCGAGAGAAAAATTCAATGCGGTCATCGATGAGATCAGAAAGATGACTGAGGCTGGCAGGCCAGTACTGGTCGGGACCACCTCAGTAGATATATCAGAAAAGCTGAGCCGCATGCTCAAGCTACAAGGGATCAATCACAACGTCCTGAATGCCAAGCAGCACCAGCGAGAAGCAGAGGTCGTCACCGAGGCAGGTAAGCCTGGAAATGTGACCATAGCGACGAATATGGCGGGTCGGGGTACGGATATCAAGATATCTGATGCCGTGAAGAAAGCGGGTGGTCTGGGGATCATCGCAACAGAGCGTCATGATTCGAGACGTGTAGACAGGCAGCTGAGAGGTAGAGCGGGAAGGCAGGGAGATCCTGGGTCATCCCAGTTCTTCGTATCACTGGAAGATAATCTCATGCGTCTCTTTAACTCTGAGCGGATCGCTAAGCTGATGGATAAGATGGGGCATCAAGAAGGAGAAGTGATCCAGCATAATATGGTCACGAAGTCCATCGAGAGAGCACAGAAAAAACTGGAAGAGAATAACTTCGGTATCCGTAAGAGACTCCTTGAGTATGATGATGTGATGAACATTCAGCGGGAGGCGATCTATTCTAAGAGAAAGAATGCGCTGAGTGGTGAGCGACTATCCATTGACCTAAACAATATGTTTATCTCCTTGACGGAGGCCATTGTCGTGGACTACAAGAATATAGGAGACTACGAGGCATTTCGAAATGAGTGTCTGAGGGTGCTGGGGATAGATCCGAATATAGAAGCTGCTGACTTCAATGAAGGTGATGCTACAGACCTAATCAATCGACTCCAAGATCAAGCCGGTGAGTTCTATCAGCGTAAGGGTGAGCGCATCGCCCATATTCTGACGCCAGTCATAAAGCGCGTCCACGAGGAGCAGGGACATCGCTATAAGCGGATCGCTGTACCCTTCACCGATGGCAGGATGAAGCCACTACCGATCTCTGCGAACCTGCAAGAAGCCATCGATAGCAACGGTGAGAGCATCATGACCGATATAGAGAAAGCAGTGACGCTGGCTATCATAGATGAAAACTGGAAGGAGCACCTCAGATCCATGGATGAGCTGAAAGAGTCAGTACAGGCGGCCTCCTTCGAGCAGAAAGATCCGCTCGTCATCTATAAGATGGAGGCATATAAGCTGTTCGAGCATCTCATCTATAGGATCAATGAAGAAGTAAGCTCTTACCTCATGAAGGGTAACCTGATGATCAATACGGATGAAGGACTGCGAGAGGCCAAAGTGGAGAAAACTGACCTGAGCAAGGTGCAGACGAGCCGAGAGGAGCAGATGGCCAAAGCTGCAGCTGCTTCAGCTGGCAGGACTCAGGCTGCTAAGCCAGAGACCTTCGTCAGAGACGAGAAGAAAGTCGGGCGTAATGATCCTTGTCCATGCGGAAGTGGGAAAAAATTCAAACAATGTCATGGCGTTAAATAATCCTTAGTCTGGGATTCGTTATTATTGTATATCAGAGAAGCATCTTATGAAAGATATAAAAACAGTGAGTATACATAAAATTGCCCTCGTGTTACTATTCGCTTTATCGACCCTTAGCATGAGCTATGCGCAGGGTGTCACTGTGGTGGAGCATGATGGTATACAGTCACTGCTGTCTACCTACATCAATCATCATAAAACTCATGCCATGGTGAAGGGCTACCGCGTCCAGATCATCACCACTGATGATCGAAGAAAAATGGAAAATGCCCTCTACAAGTTCAGACAGCTCTATCCAGAGATTCAGTCCGACTGGGAGCATAAGGTGCCCTACTATCAGGTTAAGGTAGGCGCATTCAAAGACAAATTAGACTACCAAGGATTTTTAATCGAAATCAAAAAAGACTTTCCTGGAGCTATCCCGATTGTGGCTGACATCCGCAAAGAAGAATTGCTGTCTTTATAATCTGACATGACAATCTCTCACGGCCGTTCTAATACCCTACGTTTTGACTGGCTGACCATGGCTGTCTACTTTAGTTTGGTCGTCGTCGGAGCACTGATGCTCTACGCTACGGATCATAAGCAAGGGGCAGAGAGCTTTGAGATGACCGCCTCCTTCTCCAGACAGATGATCTGGGTGGGCGTATCACTACTGGTCTTTTTTCTGGTTTTGGTTATAGATTGGAAGGTGTGGTTTACCTTCGCCTTTCCGATATTTGGACTGAGTCTGCTGCTTTTGGTCGTGGTCCTGCTCTTTGGGCATGAGGTGAAAGGGGCTAAGGCTTGGATCTCACTTTTTGGCTTTGGCTTTCAGCCGGGAGAGTTCGCTAAGCTGGGCACCTGCCTGGCACTATCCAGTTACATCAGCTCCGTGCGCTTCAGTCACCAGAACCTGAGGACGACGATGATCGCGATCGGCATCATCATCGCCCCCGCCTTTCTGATCTTGCTGCAGCCTGATGCTGGATCAGCTATCGTCTTTGGTTCCTTCCTGATCGTGCTGTATCGCACGGGCATGACACCAGCCATTTATATTTTTGGATTTGCACTGATTTTGGTGTTTGTGTTTTCATTGATCTATTCTCCCTATTTAGTGATGTTAGCCCTATTCATTTCAGGTCTCTTGTTTTTTGTCTATCAGTTTGATGATAATAAGCTGCTCTGGCTCGGTGCGGTGGTAGCTGCGGCTATTGCCTCGGGCGTCCTCTTCTTTCAGGGATTCAGGCTGGTTTCATTGTTAGGGCTGTCGGCGCTGCTGGGTGTCTTTATGGTCTATCACATCCAGCGCAGGAAGAGCCAGTTTTCTTTATTATTGGTGGGTAGTGTGATGCTGCTTAGCGCTTTCTCATTCGGATCTAACTATGCCTTCAATAAGTTTTTAGCACCTCATCAGAAGGACAGGATCAATGTGTGGCTCCAGCCAGAAAAGACTGATCCGAATGGCTCTCGCTATAATCTTATACAGTCACAGGTGGCTATAGGCTCCGGCGGACTGCAGGGTAAGGGCTTTCTGAATGGTACCATGACGAAGCTCAACTATGTACCAGAGCAGTCCACTGACTTTATCTTCAGTACCATCGGAGAGGAGCAGGGCTTTCTGGGTAGTATCGGAATAGTACTGCTGTATACCATACTCTTACTACGGATCACACAGATAGGGGAGCGCAGCCGCCATAAGTTCATCCTGCATTATGCATACGGGCTGGCGGGCATTCTGTTTTTTCACTATTTCATAAATATTGGAATGACCATGGGCATTATGCCGATAGTCGGTATACCTTTGCCTTTTATCAGTCGGGGTGGTTCTTCCTTATTGATATTTTCGATTATGATGGCAATATTGCTCAAAATGGACATGGATAGAATGACACGATTCTGATGAAGTATACGATGACAGCCCAAGATGATCACTCTCGTGCCAGAGCGGGGGTGCTGCACACAGATCACGGAGATATCCAGACACCTATTTTTATGCCTGTCGGCACGCTAGGTACGGTGAAGGGGATACACCAGAAAGAGTTGACGGACATAATACAGGCACAGATCATATTAGGGAATACTTATCACTTATATCTACGTCCAGGCATAGATGTGATCAGCCAGGCAGGTGGACTGCATAAATTCATCGGCTGGGACAGGCCCATGCTCACAGATAGTGGTGGCTACCAGATATATTCCCTCAGTCAGAAGCGTAAGATCAAAGAAGCGGGTGCAGAATTTAAGTCGCACATCGATGGGTCTAAGCACTTCTTCAGTCCAGAAGGCACGGTGGATATCCAGCGTAAGATCGGGGCGGATATCATCATGGCCTTAGATGAATGCACGCCTTACCCCTGTGATTATAACTATGCGAAGCAGTCCCTTGGACTCACGCACCGCTGGCTGGAGCGAGGCATCAAGGCCTTTGATGAGAGTGAGCCGTTACATGGTTATCAGCAGACCTTCGCTCCCATCGTACAGGGCAGTGTGTATAAAGATCTTCGACAGGAGTCAGCTCGCTATATAGCAGAGAAGGGAGCAGAGATCAATGCCATCGGTGGCCTGTCAGTGGGCGAGCCAGCACCAGAAATGTATGAGATGACGGGCATCGTCACCGAGATATTACCCGAGGATAAGCCTCGCTACCTCATGGGTGTAGGCACACCGGATAATCTCTTAGAGAATATCGCTCTCGGCATCGACATGTTCGACTGTGTACTGCCGACTAGAAATGCCCGCCACGGGATGCTCTACACGCAGCACGGCATCATCAACATCAAGAATGCCAAGTGGAAGGAAGACTTCTCACCGATCGATCAGGATCTGGACTGCTACACCAGCAATCATCATACGAAGGCCTACCTCAGACATCTCTTCATGGCTAAGGAAGCCTTAGGGCCTCAGATCGCCAGTATCCACAATCTCAGATTCTTCCTCTGGCTGGTGGGACAGGCCCGTGAGAAAATCATCGATGGCAGCTTCGCTCAGTGGAAATCCTCCATGGTCCAGGAGCTCCTCAGGCGAATATGATATCTTTAGCTATTCAAGCGTTATAGTACTGTGCTGAATATATTAGACAGATACATCATCAAGAAGTACCTCTCCACCTTTCTTTTCACCGCTCTGGTCGTGACTATGGTCTCTATGGTGATTGACTTCGCCGAGAAGGTGAATCGCTTTATGAATAAGGATCTGGGCTTTTTCCAAGTGTTGCAAGATTATTACCTTCATTTCATCCCTTGGATCAATGGGCTGATGTGGCCGCTCTGCTCACTGATCTCCGTGATCTTTTTCACTGCGCGGATGGCGAGGGACTCCGAGGTGATCTCCATCTTGAATGCCGGTGTGAGTTATAAGCGCCTGATGGTGCCTTACTTCATCAGTGCATCCATCATCAGTGGGCTGATGTGGATTGGCATCAACTACGTGATCCCAAACAGCATCCGCGCCAAGAGCGAATTCGAGAGTGAGTATAAGATCAAGAATCGGGAGAAGACACGCTCCAGTGACACCCACTTTTTTATCGCCCCTGATGCTAAAATATTTGTGAGGTACTATCGCAAAAAGGATACGACGATACAGCATTTCAGATTGGAGAATTTTAATGACGAAGGCCGATTAGTTAAGGAGATAAAAGCCAGTAAAGTATCTTTCAAAGAGGAGCCGCACACTTGGACCCTGAAGGACTATTCCATCAGAACCTTTGATGGGATGAAGGAGACGCTGCTGATCGCAGAGGGAGAGACCATGGACACCTCTCTTAACTTTAAGCCGCAGGACTTTATCCTGCACACACAGCAGATGCATATCATGACGACTAGTGATCTGAGAGAATACATCCAGATGGAACAAGACAAAGGCCTGGACAATACCAAGAAATATTACATCGAGCTGTTTAGACGTTCAGCCGATCCATTCACGATATTTATACTCACCTTCATCGGAGCGTCCGTCGCTTCCAGAAAGGTGCGGGGAGGTACGGGATTGCAGTTAGCGATTGGGGTGATCATCGGGTCTGTCTTTGTGCTGATCTCTAAATTTTCCGTCACTTTCGCTCATAACCTGTCACTCTCTGCGCAGCTGGGCGTGTGGATGCCCAATGTCATCTTCGCCATTATTGCTGTATTTATGTTAATGCGAGCTCAGAAGTAAGCCATTCATGCTGTTTCGGCATTGAGTTATGAGGCTTTAAGTTTTGGCTATCGAACTTTTGATTTACCCCATGAAACTTGTGATTCAGACTTAAAATAGAAGTTAAGAACAAGTGTATAAATAGTGGTTTTTTTAAAGAAGAATACCTGAGGAATAGCTATCATTACGTAAGCGTCGAGTAAAGAGAGAATGAAATAAGCTTATGCCAGAATCCATCTGCGAAAAGAAAATATTCGAATCGGTCTTTGTGGAACATGCTGAAAATTTGAGGAACTTCATGTACTATAAGTCAGGTGACTTCCAGCGATCTGAAGACCTGATGCAGGACGCATTCAGTAAGCTCTGGGAGCAGTGTGCTAAGGTGTCACTTGAGAAAGTCAAGTCCTTTTTATTCACAGTAGCGAATAATAAATTTTTAAACCAGCAGAAGCATAAGAAGGTCGTCTTAAAGTTCGAGAAGCAGGCGCCGAAGCCGAGCAGTTCAGAGTCGCCTCAGTTCATATTAGAGGAGCAGGAATTCGAAAAATTACTACTGGATGCGATTGGGTCACTGCCAGAAGGCCAAAGAGAGGTCTTCCTGATGCACAGAATAGATGATCTAAAGTACAGGGAGATTGCTGAGCTACTGGGCATTAGCACGAAAGCAGTCGAAAAACGAATGCACAAAGCATTGGTGGTACTCAGAAAAATAGCGATAAAGCTGTAGGAGTTTTATGACTCAAGTTGTTATATAAATAGACAATGCAAGATAAGGCGACATTATATGCGAGATGGCTGAGTGGAGAGATCACTCCAGAGGAACTGTCTGCTCTCGAGCAAGAGGGTGCCATCAAAGACCTAGAGCGCATAGCTCGTACATCTGCTGCGTGGAAGCTACCAAAATACGACACTGCGCGAGGCTTGAAAACTTATCATGGTAAGTACCCAGCTAAAGAAAAATCTGTCAGAAGTACCAAATGGGTATGGTTAGTCGTGATCGCAGTAAGTATAGCTTTGCTTTACTTATTGTATCTCTATGCGGCGAAGGATACTCAGGATGTTTTGATGGCAGATCGTGGCGAAAATAGGCAAGTGCAATTAGTCGATGGCAGCACGGTCTTGATTAATGATGGCTCTCGTATCAGCTATAGTCATCAAGAATGGGAAGCTGATCGGACCATTGAGCTGACGGGGGAAGCTTTTTTTAAAGCGTCTAAGGGGAGCGTTTTTGTCGTCAATACGAAGAATGGTTCAGTAGAAGTCTTAGGTACAGCATTCAATGTGCGTGCCTGGGGTGATAATCTATACGTAGAATGCTATGAAGGCAGGGTAAAAGTGCAATCAGGAGATAAGCAAATAGCACTGACCCAACAGGAATCTGTGAATTTCATCGATACCCGCATGCTTCCTCAGAAGAAAATAATTCATCAATCTCCTCTATGGACTGATGGCACCTCAAGATTTCATGAAGAAAAAATGACCGAGGTATTCAGAGAAGTCGAAAGACAATATGATGTCACGATCCAGTCGCCTGTACTAGAGAAAACTTTTTCAGGAGCATTTGAACATGATAATCTTGAGAAAGCTTTACTGAACATCTGCAAGCCTGTGGGCCTTAGCTTTGACATCTCACAGGATAAGAAAGTCATCTCAATTGAATAGCAGATGGAAACATGCTTGGCAATTCGCTTGCCTCTTTTTCGCTGTGATGCCATGGCATCACAGCTATGGACAAAATTCAAACATTTCATTTGAAGACACACGATTTGATAAAGTGCTTCAGATGCTCGAAAGGGCTAACGAGCTAACCATCAATTATGAGTCTAGCTCAGTGCAAGAATTTATTTTTAGTGGAGACTTGGATATGGCTAAGCCCGAGGAGAGCCTGGCCATTCTGCTGTATGACAGTCCGTTTCACTTCGAGCAGCATGATCATACGGTACTTATTTATCGTACAGCGCCTGTATCTTATTCCCTCTGTGGCACCATACGCGATGAGCTGAGTCAAGATCCTCTAGTCGGCGCCACAGTCGTCATTCAGCATACGAATCAAGGCTCACAGACTGACAACAATGGCTTTTTCGAAATAGAGGTCACAGCTGTCAAAAATCAGCGCCTTGATATCAGTTACATTGGATTTAAGAAGGTAAGTTTCCAATTGCAAGAATTAGCAGCTGATGATTGTGCCGATATATTATTGCAGATCGATAAGGAGCTGTGGGGAGAGGAGATCATCGTACGTGATTATCTATTAGCTGGTATCTCAGCAGGGCAGACTTATGGCGGCTACGAGTTAAATTATGGTCAGCTTGCCAAACAGAATTCTGTGGTCGAGCATGATGTATTAAAGACAGCACAACTTTTACCCGGCATCTTCAGCCTGGATGAAAGTGCGACTAATCTGCAGATACGTGGCAGTACGGCTGATCAAAATCTGATCTTGTGGGAAGGGGCTACGATCTATCAGCCTGCACATCTATTTGGGATGATTTCAGCCTTAAATCCCTTTGCAGTTCAAGATGTAAATATTTACAAAGGGGCATATGATCCCAGCTATGACAACCGAGTCGGTGGTATCATAGACATCTCCATGTCGGACTCTATTAAGTCGGGGCCGCACGGTAGTGCAGGCTTCACCCTGACAGAGGCGCACCTGAATATGGAACTTCCTATCATCTCGCAGAAGTTAGGAGTCAGCTTTGCTGGTAGGCAAAGTATTAACTCTATTTACAACTCTCCACCTTTAACTAATTATAGAAATAAGGTATTTCAGCTGTCTAAAATTGACGACCAGTCGCAAGATGCACAGGAGGGCACTCTTAATGCAGATCAGAAGCTGAATTTTTATGATTGGAATGCACAGGTGGTATACAGGCCATCGGATCGCCTTTATGTAAATGCATCTCTCTATCGCAATAATCAAAATTTCGAATATACACTCAGTTTTCCGGAAGATCCTTTTAATACGCTGGATAAGATAGAGTCGCAGTCAGATGCATTATCGACTCGGATGGAATGGGATGCGGATGAACACTGGAAATTATCTCTCGCATACATCCAGTCTACATACAATAGTCAGCACAATTACCAAGAAGAGGAAAGTGGTGCCATTTTAGCGGACTATGTTCAGCTGAATGATATCACTGACCAATCTCTATCTGCTTCGAGTCGCTATTCGAATGATGTCGTATCCTTTAGTGCTGGCTATGATTTTAATGTAAAAGCGGTCAATTATAGTTTGATTAATGACAACATCTTTGAACCTGTCTTCGAGGATGTAAATTCAGAGCAAGCTATATTTCACAGTTTATTTTCTTCCATCAATTTAGGAAGTAGGAGCTTCAGCCTTAATGGTGGTATACGGGCGAGCCATTATATAGAGCAATCAAAATGGTTTCTGTCACCACGGCTGAGTGTACAGTATTCTGTCAGCTCTGCGCTGAAGCTCAAAGCCGAAGGAGGTATCTTTCATCAGTTCGTTAGTCAATTGAGCGATTTCGGGAGTCGATCGCTTCAGATAGACAACACCTTATGGGTGCTTAATACATCCACTGATGATCTATCACAGCAAGCCAAAAAAATGGCTGTTGGATTTATTTATCAGGGTGGAGGATGGCTGGCAGATGTAGAGCTGTATTATAATCAGACGTCAGGATTGAACAGCTCATCTCCAGGCATTAGTCTTGCAGAAATAATTAATTTTTCTCGGGGCAGATCTACTGCTGTTGGATTGGATGTACTACTAAAAAAGAGATGGGGAGATTTTAATACGTGGGTGAATTACTCCCTGGGGAAAAACAAGTTCTTCTTCCCAGAAATCTCAAGTAAAAGTTTCGCTGCACGTAATGATGTCAGGCATGTACTTAGCTTGGTCAGCAGCTATCAGATCCGAGATGTACAGCTGGCAATGATTAGCAGCTATCATTCGGGATTACCGTATTCACTTCCGGCCAGCGTCATTAGTTCATTTGATGAAGTGGATGAAGAGCTGAATTACAGGATTGATTATCAAGACTTAAACAATGCAAGACTAAAGCATTATGCTAGACTGGACCTTAGTGTCACTTATCGATCTAGCCTTCTGAAAGTGAAAGGGCTAGACTTGGAGTTCTCATTGTCTGTATTAAATCTCCTGCAGCGAGAAAATGATTTTAAGAGGGAGTACTTCTTAGATCTGGAGTCCAATGCTGAAGAGCCTCGACTGGCCTTTGTGAATCGCTCTTTATTGCAGCGGACACCATTGCTGATGATGCGCATTTATTGGTAATGAATAATTTTAGATGCTCTGCTTTATGACTTCGCCTCAGGATTGTCAATGAGGCTGCCTTACTCATCTGTACCCTCTATAAACTGGTCTCACAATACCAGATCCTGTAAGGAATTCATTATGATATTTCAACTAAAAACTATCTCATTCTATACCTGCCTGACCGGCAGGCAGGTTTATTTCAGAGTTTGGCTATGTGATTAGCTGGCTATTAATTAGATGATAACTGATTCAAAGACTCAGTGCTTAGAGCAGATTAATGAAGCTACTGATTCGATCATCAGCAAATTATTACCAGAGGTCAATATTGGAGATGACCAAACTGAAATCCTTTTCGCACAAGCTCTGGGGAGTTAGCTGCATGGAGTTTAGCACAAAGCCTTTTCTTATGACTCACTATTGTATAGCTGCTCAAATGTAGTCTCTGAGCAATCTCTTTAATCGTAAACCCATAAGATATATCAGTGAGGACTTGTCTTTCGCGATGAGTGATTTGGGTATTGATGAATGTATCATTCATAACATAATTTGTTTTAATCATTAGAGTAGTAATCCATTGTGGATCTGATTTATAATTGTGACAGATCCTAAAATTTTACAATCACAAATATCAATACGGAATAAGTAGTTTATTGTTTAATGATTGTTTTAATACAAGCATTTGAAAATTGTTGGTTGATAATCTCAATAAATAGAAGACCTGTCGGCAGCTGTGAAATATCAATACTATGTGAAGGACCAGAATAGCTAACTGTTTGGACTAAGGTGCCATCCGAAGTTAGAATTCGAATCAAATAATTATCGTTTGGACCTACGATTTCGAATATTCCGGGTGTCGGATTAGGGTAGATAGATATGGCATCTTCTTCGAGTAAAACATCAATATGAGTCGTCTGATCATCAGGAGTCTGAGGGTCGCAATCATCATCGATGCCATTATTAGGTATTTCTTCATCAGCACAGCTTGAGTCAAAGCAAACATTATCGATAGTTACACTTATATCGCTACCCGAAAAATTAAACTCTAATAGTGAATTATCACCATTCTCTGTGACTGTATATGTTACTTCATATTGTGTCTTAGTAGGCGTAATATCGAATGTTGTGTTCAAGAATTGTGTGCCTTCTTGATCATTCTCAAAATCATATTGAGCTCTATGAATCAACGTTAGAGGTCTATTTTGAGTGGCATAGGCCTCAAAGCTTAGCGTATAAGTCTCACCTTCGTCAACTGTTAATAGGTCAAATCCGAATCCAGCATCACCTTGATTTTGGATGATTATGGCGGCTTCATTACTGACGGTAGTAGCGTCACTGCCCCACCATCGCCATCCAGCCATCGATTGTGTAAACTCAGAATTAGTAATTAAACCACATACTGGAATCGTTGTACCCTCGCAGTTACAAAATCCATCCTCTACATCATTAATGGTATACGGGTTGCCGTCATCACAGGGTGTGCCTGGATCTACATAACTTGGTGATCCTGGACAGTTGCAAGCGTAATCCAAAGTAGACATTAAGATCGCAGCATCCATAAAGTTTGATGCAGTGATGTTTTGTGCTGGGTCATTAATATTTCCAGGTGTCTCGTTATCAGAGTTACTAATAAGAAATTCTCTACGATACATCTCAACATTACATATTGGTTTATCACCTGGCACGACAACGGAAAAGTAACCTATCCCAACTGGTTCATTCGGCTCTTCAGGGTATACTCTATTTGAAGAATGAAATGGCACCAGTACATGATTGATCGTTCCATCGATATAAGTTACCTTGAGTGTAATATCCCTTTCTTGACCGTATAAATGAGGAGCATCACTAAAGTCAAGGTTTTGAAGTGTAGCGAACATTGTAGGATCAGTGGGGTCTATTGTTGGTAGAAGTGTACCTGTGTACTGGAGTGGTTGATAGATGATGTTAAAAGATGTATTATTTACATGGGCACTGCCAGATATCATAAATACTTCCTGTTCCACAGTTTCCATTCCCGGAAGTTTGATCCAATCTTCGGCAAAAGTGTTCTGAGGTTGTGATGGTTCTCTTGTAAATGCACGTTGTCCATTCTGTAAAATGACTCGTGGATATCCTGGATTTTCTTTTAATTGATAGTCGACCATACCACCTCTATATTCTACTTGACCTGTGAATACTCCAGATCCACAAATGTAATTGCTAATCGCGATTGCAGTAAAATCACCAAATCCATCCCAAGGTCCTGGGCCTCCCAGCCTTGTCTCTATGCAAAAATTCTCTCTTTGCATACAATCACTGCGTTCTATGCCCGGAACACCTGATTCATCTTGGCAGTAAGGGCTTACAAATTCATAAGAGTCTTGGATGAAATTCCACGCTTCACCTCTTCCTCCACCATCTGCAGTTTCACCACCATAAGGGTAATTATGTTGGTCCGGTCCAGGGTTGGTTAAGTTGTATTCCCATTCCCAATGCGGTAAAGAAAAGGCATGACCTAATTCATGAATAAATACATCAGTATATTCGTAACTAACAAAGTTACCGTCAGTTCCCCAACCGCCTGGATCAAGATTAAGTGTGTTTCCAAAATAGATAGTATTGGGAAAGTCACCAGCAGCTTGTTGTATTTTACCAAGTAAATCCTGTGCTGAAGCATTTAGATTACCTCTGTCAATAACCGATTCATCCAAGTCTGCATCAAATGAAACCACAGTTGGTATTCCTTCCCAGCTATTTGTTGCTACGGTTGGTATTTTTACAGTTTCAGGAAAATGCCCAAATCTCACAACACTTACTGGCACAGCCGATGCTAATTCTTCTAGAAAGTCATCAAATATCGGTGTACGATGTGGTAGATGATTATAGTCCATCAAATCCATATCAACATTCACTAAGTTGAGTTCTGTATAGGGTCTGATCTTCAAGTCACTCTGTGTCAATACTCGTGTATCATTTCCAGCAGTAATGGTTAATTGTAGTCCTACTTTGACCCAAGATTTTGGTAGGGTGACAGAGAAATAATTGCTAAAGTTAGCTTGAGTCAAATCAATCGATGCACTGAGTACTGAAGGGCCATTCAGACATAATGTACCAAGAGAATTACCATCCATAGTTCCTTGCACCTGGACATCCGGAGCCTGACCATTCCCAATGACTGCTACTTGAAGTAAGGCTGGTCGCTCACCTATGGTGAATAAGAATGGATGCCCTATCGCATGGCGATGCGTCTGTGAAAGAAAGATTTCATTAATGGCAGCAGAAGCATTAGTCGCTTCTGTGCAAGTCCCTTGATCATCAGGCTCAGCGTATACATATTCCATGAAATTATAAGAAGAGGGTAGTGCCGGATTGGTATTGGCCTGGATGAAGCCAAGACTATTGTTGTTATTACTTTTGGTTTTTTTGTGACTTTGCATTGCTGGTTGACAAATGGATTTATGAGAATCGCACTGACAGCTTTTAGTATGTCTATTTGATTGACTGCTTGACATAGCAGCCAGCATCAATAGTAAGGAAGTAATGAAAATCTGAATTTTTATTTGTGTTGTATGTTTCATATTACGCTTTAATTGTGGATAGCAATAATTTCAATTTTCTTAGACTGATGAGTGGATAATTATGACCATTTGATTTCATCACACATAGAACAACTTCTTTCTTCATTACCCTACCAGCCATATTTAAATAATTTGAGATTAAGCTCAAGTAAGGAAGTCGTGGCGTATTATGTATAGATCATTGAGGAAGCCTTTCAAGGTATAATTTGAAAGGATGAGAAGTATTTACGAATTGTATCTGATTGATTTGGGTGTTGAAAGTAATGTCGCGTCTATTTTGTTCATATAGCTTATCAAAGATAATTGCGGATGATTGAGGTATCGATATGAGAGACTTTCGGTATTAGTTTTCAAGACCGGCTCGGAAGCCATAGAGTATGTAGAGATGTTTATTAAAGAGTCTGTTTATAGATCATTGTTTGATGATTGTTTTATTGAAAGTATTAGCATTCTATTGATTAATGATTACAATAAATAGAAGTCCTGCAGGTAGCTGGAGATATCGATATGATGTGAAGTTCCTGAGTAGCTAATTGGCTGAACAATGTTACCACCTGAATTGAACTGAAATACCAAGGCTGGCCTTTGTCAATCGTTCTTTATTGCAGCGGACACCATGGCTTATGATGCGCATTTATTGGTGATGCTTAATTTTGGATGCTCTAGATTATGGCTTCGCTTCAGGATTGTCAATGAGCCTGCCTTGCTCGTCTGTACCCGCTATGTATTGATCTAAGATTTCCTCCAGATTAGGCTTCGGGATCAGTCCGCTGAAGCGCTCATGGATGTTCCCTTTATTGAATAGCATGATGGTGGGAATGGATTTTATTTTGAAATGCTGGCTGAGCTTGGGGTTTGTCTCGGTATTGACTTTGGCGACAAGTGCTTTGCCGTCATACTCTTGAGCTAATTCCTCGATGATGGGCCCCAGTATTTTACATGGTCCACACCAGTCTGCGTAGAAGTCGATCAGGACTGGGACATCTGCTTTAGCTACCAGCTCATTGAAGTTGTCATCGGTGACGTAAGTGATTTCGTATGCAGGTTTTTTATTCCAGAACATGATCTTGGGTATTTGCGGCTAACATAAGCTTATTCGCTGGTACAAATATTCGATAGAGCACATTGTCCACTCATTGGTCTTTTAGAGGACTTAATTTGAACTTCACTTATGAGATAAGAGGAGGCTGACTATGAAATTGAAGGCAGCGGTTGAGAGAGACTCTACACGAATGTTTCTGAAGAATATATCGCAGATGACAAAGGCTGCATCATCCGCAGAGAAGTGTCTGGTATTACTACATATTGTGATAATTAGGAGTATCGCGCTGGAGGAGTCGGGACGTTTTTTATGGTCTGAGATATATGGGTCTGGAGTAGATGCGCCACTCACTTATGAAACAAATGAAGATAATGAGCTTAGGTATGCTTTGCGGAATTTACTTATAGCAGTTATTTTAAGTTAGTCGAGTATCGTTTAGAATCAATCGCTGATTTAAGCTTTGATCCCGATCTGCCATGTGAATCTACTTTTGTGCTAATGCCTAAGGAGTGATTCCAAATTTTTATTAGGTTACTAATTTTTAGTTATCTCGTTGTATATGATGTTCATCTATGGCATAGTCACATCATGATATCATATCTATGAGACAATATTTGTCCATTATCATATTATGAATAATTTATGGTTTTTGTTAAGTAAAGTTAATGGTGAAATTGTCCAAGACTATTTTCATATATTTAAATGGAGAAGGTTAGTGGTTACGAAAAAATAAATATGTGTGTTATGGACTATCGATTACTACTATTTTGCATTTTACTTTCCTCACTACCAATGCTTGCTCAGAGTCAAACAGATGAGTTAAATCATGAATGGAGGCAAAACGGAGATGTTCAGTTCGGTGTCTTCAGTGGTTTTACTGAGAACCGGATTGTCTACTCAGATTGGCGACACTCTGCTACATCTTTCCAGATCGGAGGACAATTAGAATATTTTTTTGATGATCACTGGAGCATAAAAACAAAGCTAACTTATGAGAATAGAGATTATGGCTTTAATCTTAAAGGCAGTGTTTTGTCAGTGCCAGTCTTAGCAAATTTTCATTTTGGAAAGAATCGCCGGTGGAATATTCATGCAGGCTTAGCATATTCAAAAGGGATCAATAATTTCATAAAGGGTTTAGACGGCTTTGCATATAATCTAGGCATGGGAGTTATAATACCAGTGAAAGGCCAGCGCTATTTTATTGAATTCGACGGCTTAACCAATATGGCTAATGTATATAACGTTCTCAGCCGTCCGAGTCGATCTTCTATAAATTTTGGATATCTATTTTAATGTTGATAATTCGCAGGCATAGCATTCTTCAGTTGACGATATTTGCCTGAAAACACGGATACAGATACCTTTCTAGCAGTCCACTGATTTCAGTTAGGCTACAGAAAGGTATCTCATTTCATATTTTAATTTTTTACCTGAGTGCCAATCAGCAAATAACTAAGCTCAATTATCCGCTTGGGTGTCTTAAATATCTACGTCATAGACGTTTCGTATGTTTAAATTTTATACCTGAGTGCCAATCAGCTAATAACTAAGTTTAATCATCCGCTAGTGTGTCTTAATTATCTACGTCATAGACGTCTTAAGCTTTGATCTTATATTCTTACCAAGGGCCGAGTCAGACATGTTGGCCCACCTTCCCCTTTGCGACTGATATGCTCTCCGTCATAGGTATGGACGGTGCATCCAGCAGCTTCGAGCCTACGCTGCGTTATGGGATTACCAGAGACCATGATGCACTCACTTGGGGCTATGGCCAGGACATTGCATCCCATCGTGTCATATTCTGCTTCAGGGACTTCTATCAGTTGATAGCCTCTGTCCAATAATTCATTTCTAAATCTCACGGGCATTAGAGGCGAATAGACAACTGCTTTGTATTGGTCCACAGGACTGAATATAGACATGAGATGAAAGACATCCGAGGGCCCCTTAAAGTGCGGTAAGTCTACTTGCATCAATGATATATTAAAGGGTTTTAGCAAATCGCTTAATTGGCGGAAGCCCTCATCATTCGTCCGATATCCGTTCGCGACAGCTAGGGTATGTTGGTCAATCCAGGCGACATCACCGCCCTCTATGGTCCCTGGAGCTCTTATTTCTCCCAAGACAGGGATATTATGTGAGTTGTAATCTGCTCTACAAGCTATGGATTCTGGGACGCGCTGTGCCTTGCCCATGTGACAGATGATAGCCCCATGATCCGTGATGATCGTCGCATCTCTGCAGTAGATAGAGTCTATGCTCACTGATTCATTTGATGAAAAGTAGAAGACCTCAGCACCTCTACTTTTGAGTAAGGACTCGAAGTGTGCATACTCCAAGACTGCTTTGTCCAGTTCAGGCCTCGAATGGTAATTCAGCCCTTCCCACTGCTGATCAATATTCTCTTGGCTAATGAAGGCTGCCGTAGGGTTCTTCAGAAATACTTGCTTCAGTACTCCATAGTCGCTTTGTGAAGACATAGATTAAAATTTAGTTTTTATGCTGATGTTTGGCTCTTAACAGGATGAACACATACACGGGTATACCGGACATTAATAACACGAAGCCCCAAAATACGACATCAGCTCCAGAGCCGATCACTGCCCACAGTGAAAATAAAAATGCTAAAAAACCTGTCAACCAAAACCATTTATCTGATTGATGGTAGGACAGTAAGATGTGTGTCGCTGAGGAAAAAAGATAGGGTACGAGGACCGTCAGCGTGCTCAGTAAAATCATAAATTCGAATGCTTTCACCAGCCCTTTTGAAAAATTGAGTATCATGATGACAGAGACAATGACGCTCGATGTGATGATGCCGAGCGCGGGACTTCCTACAGCATTCACTTTAGAAAAGTGCTTAGGGAATAATCCGTCTCTTGAGGCTGACATGGGTATCTGGCCCTGCATCAGGAGCCATCCATTGAGCGCTCCAAAGGTAGATATCACAGCTCCAGCCGCGACGAGATAGCGTGCCTCATCACCCCAGATCAAAGAAGCGGCATCTGCGAAGGGGGCTGCCGAGTGTTGTAGTGCTGCTGGAGAGATGAGTCCCATCAGAACGATCGAGCTCAGGATGTAGATGCCGATGGCCAGGTAGGTGCCGATCATGGTAGCTCTGGCTACTGTACTTCCATTCTTGATGTCTTCGGCTGGTATGGTAGCACACTCCAAGCCCAGAAATGCAAAAAGGGTGAGCGTGGCTGTCTCAGTCACAGCCTGCAGGTGACTCTTGCCGCTGATATTGAAATCTGAAAAATTTGTAATGTCGATGTAGAATAGACCGATGAGAGTGATCGCTAGTAAAGGAAGCACCTTAATGACAGTCGTGATTAGTTGGATTCGTCCAGCTGCTTGGATGCCTCGCGTATTTATCCAAGTCAAAAACCATATGCTAGCCAGGCCTGTGCTGACCGATAGTATCACTGACTCACCTAATGCGGGGATAAACACCGTCAGATAGCCTAGCATGGCTACTGTGATCGCTGCATTCGTCGCGCAGATGGATATCCAATAGCCCCAGGCTACCAAAAATGCTGCGAAGTCTCCGAATCCTGCTCTGGTATAAGTGTAGGGCCCACCTGATTTCGGAATCATCAGTGAGAGCTGGGCAAATACTTTTGCCAAGAGCAGCGCACCTATGGAAGAAATGATCCAGCCGATGACGCTGATGCCGCCATAGGCTGCTAGGCTGGCAGGTAAGAGAAAAATGCCAGAGCCGATCATGTTGCCTAGCACCAATGAGCTAGAGATCCAGATGCCTATTTTTGGTTTTTGCTTTGCTGATGCGATCAATTGACGAAACGTTTATGCTGGCGTGCGAGGTTTTGGACCACATCCGTTATATTCATAGGAGGGCATGTTGTGACTAATATTTTTTCGGCCGATAGCTTTGCTCTAACATTCATATAGCCTTAGTCTTATTTTTATTCATAGCTAGTTTCATTTTGTCCAATGCTATGATAGCGAGTGGCTTCCAGGTATCTGCATGGATATAGCTGACGTAGTACCATGCTGTCATGGCAGGCTTCGTCTTGAATGGACTGAGGTAGCTCCACTCGGTGATGCCATGAATTTCGATATCATAGTTCTTCCCCAGCTTAAAGCACATCCGCTCTTCATGATAGAAGGCATAGTTCTTAGTCTGGTAGCGTATCCCGGGCGATGTCATCATCTTACCGATGGCGACATCAGCTAGAGCTGCATGTCTAGTTGCGATCTCGTGAAATAGGATGGCCGCTTCTGACATTATCTGCGCGGGATCAATGTCTTAGGGTAGACGACCACACTTTCTTGACCGTCCTTTCCCAAAGACGCAACACCAAATAAATAGTTGTCTATGATGATATTCTTAAGTGTGACATCAGTCTCCATTCCGACGTACTTAGAGTATTCCCATTGAGGGCTGGTTGTCTCGCGCCAGTATATTTTATATCCTGCGAGGTGAGGATCATCTACGGCATCCCATTTCAGTCTGGTAGAGGGCTGTACAGCTCCGCCGATCATCACCAGTTCTGGCTGTGCTGGAGCCCAGGCAATGGCTGCCAAGGTGATGGCATTTACGGCAGTCAGCTTAGCAGCATAGTCGAAATTGACCCCTTCGATGACGTCTCCGTATGCGATGCCATCTTCGACTCGGATGTCTTGGTGCTGCATGTCATAGTTTTCATGCGTCTCCATGATTCTGACACCTGGGAAGCCTTCATCATTGAATGGTCGGTGGTGTCCACCTCTGCCAAATCGATCCAAGCGATAGATCATGGTCGCCTTCAGGTTAGTCATGTATTGGTCCGTCATCCGGTGGACATATCTAGCCAACTGCCGCGATGGGCCGTCGACTTCGCCGCCGTAGAAGCGATTCCAGATGGACTGCTGCTCATCACTGTTAGGTGGTGTCGGCTCAGAGAATACCCTGAAGGAGGTATTATCAATGACACCATCGATGCCTTTGATGTTGCCGATCATATCATTATTGAGCACGCCGATGATGTCCCAGCCTTGAGCTTTGGCATCTTTAGCTAAGAACTTGCCGCCGAAGAGGCCTTGTTCTTCTCCACTCAGGCCGAGGAAGATGATGCTCGTCGGAAAGTCATAGGTGGATAGCACTCTGGCGGCTTCTATCACACCTGCCATACCAGAGGCATTGTCATTGGCACCGGGTGAGTCAGATGTGCCATCCAGGGGATCACTTACACGAGAGTCTATGTCTCCTGACATGATGATGTATTTATCTGGGTGTACGCTCCCACGTTTGATGGCCATGACATTCACGATCCAGGTATCTTCTGGGATTCTCCTGCTCTCTCCAGCTTTGACCAAGCCTCTGTGGAAGGATACTTCCAGGCACTCTCCGCAGGTGGTGGATATTTGTTCGAACTCTGACTTGATCCAGCGACGAGCTGCACCGATACCTCGAGTGGTGGATACAGTGTCAGAAAGAGTGTGTCTGGTGCCAAATCCTGCAAGGGTCCTGATGTCTTTTTCGATCCGATCTGCGCTTACAGATTCGATGATATCGTATATTCTTTGGTCGGATTGCGGGGGAGATTGGCCGTATATCGATAAAAAGAGCGATGAAAGGATGACCGTGAATAAGCGCGTCTTCATAATTTTAAATTTGTGAATTCATAGTGATTTGAAAGGTAAGGAATACATTGTCAATGACTTATCCAAATCTATTTTTTATTATATCATTATAGCGTTCTTTCGAGTGCCGTCTTATGGCATAATTTCTGCTTTTTCTTCGATGTTATGAATATCGAGGAAATCAATAGAAAACACTACATCACTCAGGACATATACTACCGTGTCGGCTACGGCTTGTCTTCCAAATTATTGAGATTTGAGAAAGGTATCATTTATCTAGAGATGGAGGTCAGAAGGAAATGGGAGAAATCCTACAATGCAGCTGTCTACGAGATATCGCACTGCTGGAAGAAAGAACATCCAGAATTTCAGAATGCAGTGGCCTGTAAGGTCTACGTGATCGATAGCAAAAAGTATCCCTACAAGCGGACGCTGATGCACCTAGGGATTAAGCCTGGCTATGATGGAGTAAAAGGTATTCTGTATGACAGTAAGAAGTTCGGATGAGCTGGAAGATGCTGTAATTAGATAGTGAGCGTTATGCTGCTAAGACTTCAGTCGTATAGAAGCTATTCTGTCGTATGCCAAAACTCAAGTCCTGGCTCATTGCACATGCATCCTTTTTAATCCATCCGTAGCCTTTCTTAGTCAATACTTCAAAATAGTCTCCTTCTTCCTGTACGACGCCGATCCATTCTCCCTTTCCTAACTTAGCTATGGTGGTCTCTTCTGTAAGATTCAACTTGACGGGACTTCCCTCTTCCAAATTGAATACGTGTTTGATCATTATTTTCATTTCAGTACGTTTTGTATGAGTATGTATCTTTAAGACGCTAAAGGTTACCCTATACCCTCAAAAATCCCCATATATTTTTTGTTACAATATGTCTACATCAATTGTTCGATGCCTAATGACTACATTTTTTACATGTGTAAGATAGGCTCATCATGCTGCAGGCTTGTCAGAGTTTATATCAATATATGTGACGGATAAACCCTAAGTTTTGCTCTTTCAGAAGCTTTTCTGGATGAAAAGCAGCGGACGCTTTAGGGCTGAGATACACGCAATAGCTGCATCTGACAAGGCTTTCACCAGGATTAGTCTGATGCTGGTGTGATACGAATACCAAATTTATAAAGATCATTACGTTTCTCTTATGTGGGTGTTTATAGGAATCAATAGTTGATATGGGGGACTGGCTTCTATTCAAGCAAAGCTGACAGAGTTCTATCTATGCTCCTTCTTTAGATAGAGAGCTAATTGATCAAAGAAGAGTGGATAATTTGTTCATTACAGTAAATATGCCGTCACCATACATATTTACGCATGTACTTGTGATTTCCTTAGCAATATATCTTGCATGATAAGCTTGTATTTCTGTAATTGAGTAAGTCTAATAAGCTTGTATTTCTAAATTAAACGACTATTCCCTCATCTCCTTGGGCGTCTTTGTGATCTAGGTCGTAGACGTTTCTTTTTCCATAAATTATTGATTAAGCTGGAGTCAGAGCATTATCTTCAGCACTAATGAAAAACAGATTACTATCCATCGATGTGCTGCGAGGTATGACCATATTCTTCATGATCGTGGTGAATACGCCGGGTACCTGGGAGCATGTCTATGCGCCTCTCCGTCATGCGAAGTGGCACGGCTGTACACCGACTGATCTGGTGTTTCCATTTTTCTTATTCATCGTGGGTGTGAGTCTGTCTATCTCGATGCGCCGATACCTGAAGGGTGACACAGCTGATGTGGCCGCTATGACCAGCAAGGTGCTGAAGCGCACAGCCCTGATATTTTTAGTCGGCCTTTTGCTGAATTGGTTTCCGTTCTACCACAAACATATTTCTGACCTGAGGGTATTTGGTGTATTACAGCGTATAGCACTCGCCTTTGGAGGAGCAGGCTTACTGGTCATTTTACTCAGAGATCAGATGCGCTTGGCTGTGGCTGCGGCACTCCTATTATTTGGGTACTGGTTCTTATTGTATATGGGTGGAGCTGGTGACCCATACAGTTTAGAGGGTAATCTGGCGACGCTCTTTGATCCAGTCCTCGTGGGAGAGTCACACGTCTATGGCGGCTTCGGCATTCCCTTTGACCCGGAGGGTCTAGTGAGCACCATACCGGGCATCGCCCATGTGCTGATCGGTTATTTTATCGGATTGAAGATTCAAAAGATGCAGGCTGAGCAGTGGCCTTTGGTAAAGCATCTGATCGGCGTCGGCGTTGTTTTGATCATCTTGGGATTGATCTGGAGTATGGGATTCCCCATTAATAAGCCGCTTTGGACGAGCAGCTATGTGCTCTACACTTGTGGATTAGCGACGCTATTATTATCTGCGCTGATCTGGGTGATTGATATTCGGGGCAGGACAAAGTGGACTTATGTCTTTCGCGTTTTTGGTTTGAATCCTCTGGTGTCATACGTATTGTCAGGTCTATTTGTGAAGCTGCTGCTATTCACCATCAAGTGGGAGGGTGGCAATGGATACAGCTGGCTGTATCAGAATGTCTTTCAGCCCATCTTTGGCAATCTACCTGGATCATTGGCCTTCGC
>CALFUK010000067.1 GCA_937929945.1 uncultured Saprospiraceae bacterium | reverse complement strand
ATAGAACGGATCAATCAGGAGCAAACCATAGAGGCTGTCGACACATACATCACTCAAGTGAAAGCTGAGTTCATCTCGGTCGTACCGACGCTCAAGCTAAATCATCAGGTCGTTATTAATGGACTGCAGTCAGATGATCTTTGGGAGCGCTATTTTCTGAGGGCGTCTAGGATGAAATGAATCTATCCTTCTTGTAATACATAAACATACGTATCAGCTGAACCGCTATTCTCGGAATCATACTTTGTGAAAGTAATCTCAGAAACCCATCACTCCTGCTTCAAGATCTTCTCCATGCGTATCAGATGATTGGCCGTATTCTGAATTTTAATAAAATAGAAACCTGTGGGTAGCGACTGTAGGCTCAACTCTAAGCGGTCCTCCGTCGTAGTGAGTGTCTGATATACCTGACCTGAAGCATCCAGAATCTCGACCTGATACTGTCCGATCAGTCCTTGGATCTCGAAGACATCTGAAGTGGGATTAGGTAGTAAAGTAATGCCATCGCTCTCGAGCTGAACATCGACGGCAGTGGTGAAGTTCAGGCAGCTTCTGGGATAGCGAGTCACCGTCTCCCAGGCCATCTCCTGAAACTTAAGCGCTAAGGCTGGGCTGGGTGCTGTATAATTACCTCCCCACCACACTTGCAATTGATGCGTCAGTCCGACGGGGCTGGTCTCATGAATCATCGCAAAGTGAATGCAGGCAATGTAATATTTGCCGATCTCAGTCATGTGAATGTCATCTGAGAATATGTCTTCGATCTGAGTCAAACCAGGCACCACTCCTATCTGTATAGAATCATATAATGCGGCGAGACCCTGCGCTGCTGGAATCAGACATACAGGCGTGTCGGGCTGAAATCGTGCATTGAGCGTATCGACCACACTCTCCCACATCGGCAGGTCATCTTCTAAGCGCTGTCGCCATGGATTGCTATCGATGTCATAAGCACATCCCGTAGGTGTACCACTGAGCAGACAGTGCCAGTCTTCATATAGATACACCCTGAGCTCAGGATTATAAGTCCTCGCGTACTGATAGAAACTATCAGCATACGCATAAGTCTCATCGATGTAGTCGAGCTGGCGAGGGACCGACTCAGTCAAGACCATCACATCAAAATCACCTGCTGGCAAGCCATGACTCCCATCATAAAAGCCATAGAAATGTGGCGGCGTATTAGTGTAATCCATGGCAGACTTACGATCCCACTGCCAGCGGAGCGGTGCGCCAGGAATGGATTGATACACCCATGAAAAATCGACTGATGCATGATTATCAGAGAGTGACTGCACCATGTCTGGAATATCATCTGTCAGGCTATGGCCCACATAAAATGTTTTGGGCGTCTGCCCATCTAAGTTGATACAGCTAAAGACAAGTATCATGATCATTATGTATCTCAAATGTGAATGCATGCTTGGAAGATTTTGCTGCGTTCTAATATTATTTCGTTCCCAAAAGTATGGCATTATACAATAGCTCGTGGAAATATTTGCATGGCATTTGATGCTAAACAGACTGTGCCGAGCAAAATACCATTCCATTGTCGTCCATAGAATACGGACTATAAAACTCCTCATACTTTTAGTGCCATGGATTAACGAACTACCTGACTACTTTTAGCCGCCCGCCAATATTAGATCCCGACGGCATGCTCAGTCTCGCACTGTCTAATACGCATTAAGCAGTCATTGACTGAATAAAAAGTCATGGTAATCTCATAGCTTAGCTGACTAATCAGATTCTGCCGTGGAAAAACTGACCACCTACCTTCGACCTTATGGCATAGAGCCCTCTTCGTCTACACCCTTAGCCGGATACATCAGCGAGAATTATAAGATCACTGATGTCACTGGACAGAAGTGGCTGCTCAAGGTATACCAAGATAACTCAGATATCCCGCTTGTCAAAGCTGAAAATGAAGTACTACAACTCCTGCATCAGCATGGTGATGTCAATGCATCTGTACCTGTAGCCAATCAGGACGGCCAATACCTCAGCACCATGGCAGACGGTACCCACTGCCGACTTCTCAGCTATATCGAAGGGGACTTTATGGAGCAGAAGACCATGACTGCTGAGTTACTCAAAGACTTCGGAGCTAAGGCTGCTCGGATGGATCTCATCTTGGCGAATGCCTATCAGGCTGAGATCGCTGCACGTCGTGATAAATGGAATCTCAGCTATCTATCACTTAGTAAGAAAGACATCGACTCCATCCAAGAGGCCGATCAAAAAAAGATCGTAGCTTACTTCATAGACCAATTCGAAGCACAGATCACGGATCAGATCCAATCACTGCGACACTCCGTGATCCACAATGATCTGAATGATCAAAATGTCCTAATCGCAGATGATAAAATCAATGGATTCATTGACTTCGGAGACATGGCCTACAGCCCGCTCATCTACGAGGTGGCTATCGCCCTGACCTACATCATGATGCTCTCCGCTGACCCTGTAGCTGATGCGTGTACATTCATCAAGGCTTATCATGAGGTACTCCCACTGCAGAGAGTAGAAATAGATCGGCTCTACTATCTCATCGCCGGAAGGCTGTGTACCAGTGTCATCAGTTCTGCAAAGGCTAAAGCAGAAGGGGCAGATACCGCTTATATTCTGATCAGCGAAAAGCCAGCCTGGAAGCTGATTCACTATTGGCTGCGAATGAATCCTATTGGGATCACTTATCAATTCTTACAGGCCGCTTCTTATCCCACTGACCATCCTGCGACTAAGGCTAAGACCAGAGTAGAGCGCCGGCACGCATACATCCCCAAGGCAGTCAAAATGAGCTACAAAGAGCCAATCCAGATGCAAAGCGCAGCCTTCCAATACATGTACGACATCTATGGCAATACCTACTTAGACGCTTATAATAATATACCACTGGTAGGCCACTGTCACCCAGCAGTGACCGCAGCCATCAGCCAGCAAGCCAGAACTCTCAATACCAACACTCGATATCACTACGACTCCCTCGGTGAGTATGCGGAGCAGCTACTTAGTCTATTTCCAGCATCACTGAATCGGGTCTTCTTTGTCAATTCTGGAAGTGCTGCCAGCGACCTATCCATCAGACTAGCGCAGCAATACACTGGTGCCCAAACAATAGCCTGCATCGAAAGCGGCTACCATGGCAATACGCAGATCGGCATCAATGTAAGCCCCTATAAATACGCTGGGAAAGGTGGTAAAGGCAGAGAAGAAGACATCATAGAGCTGCCCTTAGCCAAGCTGTATCAGGGTAGCTGTGACACAACTGTAGAATATCTTACAGAAGCAGTTTGCCGAATTGAAAAGGCAAAAGCGGCTGGCAAGCCGCTGGCGGGATGCATAGCTGAGTCCATCTCAGGCTGTGGCGGACAGGTAGCACAGGCGCCTGGCTACCTCCACGGCATTCAGCAATATCTGAAAGAAGACGATGTGCCCCTGATCATGGATGAAGTGCAGACAGGCTTTGGCAGAGTAGGGAGTACCTACTGGGCTTATGAGCTGCATAATGTCCTACCAGATATCGTAATACTGGGTAAGCCTATGGGTAATGGTCACCCACTAGCCGCCGTGGTATGCCGTAAAGAAATCGCTGAAGCATTCGACAATGGTATGGAATTTTTCAGCTCTTTCGGCGGCAACCCTGTGTCCTGCGCCGTGGGCTTAGCAGTACTGCATGTTATAGAAGAGGAAGAGCTGCAACAACAGGCACTGCAGGTCGGAAACTATATGAAAGCCCAGCTAGAAGACCTGGCCATGATTCATCCTGCTATCGGCGATGTCAGAGGTGAAGGGCTGTTCTTAGGCGTGGAGCTGATCAATCCTGAAGGAAAAGCAGATACAGCACAAGCTCAGTATGCTAAGCAGTACTTGAAAGAAAACTATATACTCACATCCACTGATGGCAAGTATGACAATGTCCTAAAGATCAAGCCACCACTCTGCTTTACCTACGACAATGCGGACGAATACTGCGATGTATTAGAAGCGGCGCTCCAACGATTTCCTCAGGTCAAATAAAACTTCAGATCACCCAGCATGATTGATCTCAGCCCATGCATGATCAGAGAAAACCAATTCTGTAACATCAATGGTACTTACTTAGAAGTAGCAAATTTGAAAAAATATTACTTTAGAAGTTTATGTTTGTAGAATGATCAACTTGTTACTTAATCTAGCCTTATGAATTTACACAATCGATGCCTTTTAGTCGCCATACTCCTAATAGTATGGCCTCTACTAGCCATAGCCCATGGGGTCAGCCCAGGAGATCAAGCGACACTGAGTGAAGGTGGCCTGATGGCTTACATCCTCGTAGGCGCTAAGCACATGATCACAGGCTATGACCACTTACTCTTTTTGACAGGAGTCATATTCTATTTGAATAACTTAAAAGATATTGCTCGATTCATCACTGTTTTCACAATCGGGCATAGCATTACCTTGACTGGCGCTACCCTGCTGGAGATCAAAGCCGATGAGCATCTCATAGATGCCGTCATTGCCCTGAGCGTACTTTACAAAGGTTTCGAAAACTTGGGTGGATTCAAAAAGCTTTTGCACGTTAAATCTCCTAACCTGCTGTTGATGGTATTTATCTTTGGGCTCATTCATGGGTTCGGCCTGAGCACACGCCTACAGTCTTTTGACATTGGGACAGACCAAATTGTAGCTAAAATCATCAGCTTTAATATAGGAGTAGAATTCGGCCAAATAGCGGCCCTCATACCGATTGTATTCATCATTTCGAAATGGAAGCCGCTCAAGAGCTATCAGCATTTTTACCAAGCGGTCAATTGGTTTTTAGTCATGGCGGGTATAGCACTATTCATCTTCCAGATGTACGGATATATGGCTTCACATTAGTGCAGGCCAAAGGGTGCTTTCAATTTATATATGGCATCCATTTAGCCCTCTCTTATATTCTTTCTTTAGAACACGAGTTCATCGAGCCTGCACGGCTTCCAGCAGTCTTCTCGTCTCAGGCAGTGGCTGTATCCCGAACTCCCGTTCCAAGACTGCAGCACACTGCTGATACGTCTTAATCACCAGCGGCCGATTGCCTTTAGCAGCGTAGGCTTGCATCTGGAGGCGATAGGCATCTTCCCACACTTCATCTATAAGTAGTGCCTGCTGCGCTAAGCGAATGCTTTCCATCGGTTCATGCTGCAGCATGAGCTCACCCAGACTGAGCAAAGCACCGATGACCAGCAGCTGTATCCGCTCTCGCTCGGCACTGCTCCAGTCTTCGTAGCTGCGGTTAGGTAGGTAGATTCCATCATACATCGATAGTGCTTTACGATAGGCCTGTATGCTCAGCTCATCGTCGACGCCCACGGTCTGATTCGCGAGACTGATGAGCGACTCTACAGAGGCGGCGTCTACCCATACGAGATCTGTATTGAGCTGATAGGTGATGCCTTGGCGAAGGATGTATTTAGGCTCAGTACGGCTCTTGCGCTCGGGCTCTAAGACCTTATGTATCCCATGCAGGGCGACCTTAAATGTCTGGTCAGCTGTAGTGGATGATATGTCTTCCCAGATGCGGTCAATGATCTGCTCCTTATGCAGTGCTCGCCTGACTCTGGAACTCACTAAAAACTGGAATAACTGCACCGTGCGGTCTCTTCCCCACTCCTTACCAGTGATGAGATGCTCTCCTCGATAGACAGTAAACTCTCCCAGGGTTTTGACCCTGATCTCGGCAGTCTTTTCTCTTTCTAATATCGCATGGAATGCAGCTTGGGCATCAGACATATAGCTATTGCTTATTTCTTTGCCTTTGATAATTTATCCACTTTTTTAGATAGTTGATTGACGTCTTTTGATAGCTTTTCGATGATGTCCAATAAGTTCTTATGATCAGCTTTTGAAGAGGCTCTCCATTCATCCACATCTACCTTCTGGCCGATGCGTTCTTCGATCCGCTGTGTGAGCGTCTCCCCCATTTGCGAGATTTGGTTTTGGACTTGAGAGATCTGCTTCTTCGGATCTTTGATGGCTTCCAGGACCAGCTTGGGAGAGTCTGTCGCCATCTTTTTCCACAGCTCAAAGTTCTTGGTCAGTATACCCTTCTGTTCTTTTGGGCTTTTATCCTCTATCGCCTGCACCGTCAGATCAGCGAGCTTCTCTCTAATGAAGTCAGTGGCATCTTCAAATTCTGAAAAGCGAGCATCGTCATCACTCTGTACGTGCCGGATGTTACCTCTCCACTGGACGTCCTGCTCACCTTCATCATTTTCAAATATCTTCTGAGTGAACCGTAAGACGAATGATGCTGTTTCTTCTTTTTTACTTGCCATGATTAGACCCTTGATGTTTTCTACTCTTAAATATAGCATTAATGATACCAATCAAGCAATGCCTGGGTTACGACCAAAGTTTGCGAAGCTGAATAATGATCCTGAGACTGGCTGCGTTATGATCCCATAAGCTTACAGGGCCTATGACATAGACAGTAGTAATCGTATTTCGCCCTAAAACTGAAACACATGAATCGTCTATGACGCAGATAATTATGACACCCAAGGGGATGATTAAACTTAGTTATGTGCAGATTGGCATTTCACCATGAAATTTAAACATATGAAACGTCTATGACGTAGATAATTAAGACATCCAAGTGGATGATTAAACTTAGTTATTTGCTAACAGGCAATCAGTTCCAAAATCTAAACATATGAAACTCCGCTACCTCTTATTCAGTGCTTTCTTTTACTTACAATTCGTCTGTGCTGTCTCATCCCAATCAATCACTGGCAACTGGAAAACAATAGACGACGTCTCTGGCAAAGCAAAATCAATCATCACCATCACTGAATCAGCAGGCGTCTATTCGGCTACTGTAGCCGACATACTCGACCCAGAAGTCACAGATCCTAACCCTGTGTGCATAGAGTGTCCAGGAGACAAACGCAATGCACCAATCAGAGGACTGGAAATCATGTGGGACATCAAACCGACGGGAAAATCTAAATGGGGCAAAGGAAAAATCATGGATCCAGAAAATGGAAAAGTCTATGGCTGCAAGCTCAGTCTGGAATCAGCGGACAAGCTCAAGGTGAGAGGCTACATCGGCTTCGCTGCTTTGGGTAGAAATCAGTATTGGTATCGGGTGAATGATGATCAATGATCAATGATCAATGGCTAAACCCAGTCTACAAAACGAGATCTGTAGTCAGCCTTAGAAGATATCTGCAAAAAAGTCGGCCGATGAGTATGGACATTTAAGTCACACTATATTTCTTTCTTTTAGACCTGCTACCCACACGCACTCTCTTGACAGAAAGTCACCACTCACAATCGCAGCATCGCTACCGTATACACATCACTTCCAATGAATAATATCTATCCATAAAGCCATAAGCTACCCTATATATATAAGCAACGACAGCCATAAATTCAGACTGACTAAAATGCCAATGATAGATTGATAGAAGACCGCGATTACGAAAATCAATGAAGACTCCAGCTCCTAAATGTCTGACTCATGACAACAGATGCATTGAGCGAGCTATAACGCAAGGATGCAGATCATCATCGAAACATATGCAAGCATTTGAAGCTTACTCATTGGTTCTATCACATTGCTGCATTGAATATACAATCTGTCCCTGTATCTTTAACCCTTGACTCAGATACGCGTACGAGTCTAAGGCCGTAGACCTCATATCACACTCTAAATCTCAGCAATACATGACACAAAAAGTCTCTTTCAAAAACAAACAAGGTGAGCTTCTCTCTGCAAGATTAGAGCTGCCTCTCGGCCAGACACCACTTAGCTATGCATTATTTGCGCACTGCTTCACCTGCAATAAAAATCTCTCTGCGATCAGGAATATTTCAAGATCGCTCAATCAAGCAGGGATCGCCGTTTTGAGATTCGACTTTACCGGCTTAGGCGAGAGTGAAGGAGAATTCGCAGAGACGAACTACTCCTCTAATGTGGATGACTTATTATCAGCTGCCAGCTATTTGACGGAGCACTACGAATCACCTTCCTTATTGGTAGGGCACTCCTTGGGCGGTGCCGCTGTCATATCTGCTGCTGCTAAGATCAGCTCTGTGCAGGCCGTAGCGACTATAGGTGCACCCGCCTCACCCGCCCACGTATCTCATCTCTTCGGCGGTAGCATAGATGTCATAAAGCGGCAAGAGATAGCTGAGGTCAATATAGGTGGTCGTCCTTTCACCATCAAAAAACAATTCTTAGATGATATATCAGCTCAGAATCTATCCGACACGCTGAGTAATCTGAAGAAGCCAATTTTGATACTACACTCTCCACAGGACCGAATCGTAGGTATTGATAATGCCTCGACGCTTTATGGTGCCGCTTTTCACCCGAAGAGCTTTGTGTCTTTAGATGGCGCTGACCACCTGCTCTCAGACAAGCAGGACTCAGCGTATGTCGGACAGATGATAGCGAGCTGGGCAGCACGATATCTCGATCTGAAGCAGGCTAGTCTATTAGAGACTTCTCAGCAGGTAGTCGTGCGGCTTGGCGAACAAAAGTACACGACAAAAATCAGAAGCGGCCAGCATACTTGGCTGGCAGACGAACCTGTATCCCTTGGTGGTCAGAACTTAGGCCCTGGTCCATACGAATTACTGCTGTCTTCACTAGGCGCATGTACGGCTATGACCTTACGTATGTATGCAGATCGAAAAAAATGGGATCTAAAAGAAATATCAGTCCATCTCAGTCACGGAAAAATATACGCAGAAGACTGTGTGGACTGCGAAAAGAAGTCGGCAAAAATAGATCATATCAGCCGAAGCATAGAAGTAGAAGGTGCCTTAGATGATGCGCAGAAAAAGCGCCTGTTAGAGATAGCTGATCGATGCCCAGTACACAGGACCATAAGTGGAGAAATCAGTTTCACAACTGAGATAAAACAAGTAAACCCCACCATCTGACGTAAGTCAGGTGATGGGGCTTCTATTTATTTGACTTCGAAAGTGATTTTCAGATTGACTCTGTACTTATCTACTTCTCCATCCTTCACGGTGACACTCTGGCTTTGGACAAAAGCTGACTTGACATGGTCTACTGACTTACTGGCTTTCGACACTCCTTTAGCAGTCGCATCTTCCCAGCTCTCTGAAGATTCTGATAAGACCTCTATGACTTTCATGATTGACATAATTAATTGTTTTATGGATTAAGAAAATATATTTAATTCTTAGCTGAGCCGAGCCTCTGTCAGTCATCTTCCAGATTAACCTCGACGGATTGATTGTAAGCAAGCTTAGGGGAGTTATTAAGAAATAAACTACCCGTTTATAATAATTATTGCGCTATTCACTTTATCAGAATAGCGTATCATTCTTCTATCCTCTTATCATTCACTCAGTAGAAGTCACTATCGGTAAGATCGTTTCTTCACACAAAAGATACTGAAGCGGAGTAGGATCTAACTGATCACTTGCCAGATCATTGATTAAAGCGCTGGAGATTACCTTGATATTATGTGCTTGCGGTGACGAGGAAGACCACTCATGAGCCTCCATGATCGAGTAGTAACTGGAGTATGGTCACGTCCACCCATTGACCTTGCTTATAGCCGACTTGTTGCTGTATGCCTACGAGCTCATAACCCAGTTTTAAATTATAATTGATGCTGAGCTCATTACTCCTAAATATTTTGGCTACGAGATGTCGATAACCTAACTCGACTGCTCTTTGGATCAAGAATTTTTTAAAATAGCTACCATAGCCCTGTCCAACATATGCTGCGGTCAAGAAAACTGAAGTCTCGCCAGAGAATCGGTATCCGTAGCGATCACTATACCTCTTAATGACTCCCCAGCCGATCAGCTCACCATCTAACAACAATGAGAACAAGCCCTCTCTGGCATTGTGCTGGCGAGTCCACTCGAGGATATCATTCGCATCATGGATTTTTTCGACCATGGTGGCTCCATGCTTGAGTATGTATTCATTGTAAATGTCCGCTATCCTCTGGTAGTGAGACACCCTGCTTTTCATGATTGTTATCCCCTTCATGACTAAATATTCATTTATGGTGTAAGAGCATAATGAGTAACAAAGAAAGTAAATACTGAGCCATTGTCAATGAATGAGTCAGCTATGGTTTTGCCAAAGCACTGGGCAGTCTTCACGCTATAATAGGGCAGCGTCCCGCATCGACATCTTCTTTTCGACGACGGAGCCCTTTCCACATTGTGAAGATTTCGGCCACTATATCCATATCGATGCCGATGCCATTATCCTGAAAGGTGAATGCTCTATGCTCCAGTGTCCTATGATACTTGATTTCTAAGATGATGTCGGCACTTCGATTATATTATAATGCATTATCAATCAGATTTTTTATCACAATATAAACCGACATCCAGAAGAAATCAAAAAATAAGTAGATGAGCCATCTCGCTTACAATCAGTTGAATTTCAACTATTTATTGGCCTACATAGGCCATTGGCCAAAATCTATAAAAGGACATCAGAAGCCATCACCATCAGATCATCATGGATAACTATCCAATCTGAGACCTCCAGATAACATTCGCTCCAGAAAAAGTAGTCACTAATACAAATGAAAATCTGTACCTTCCGCTAAAGAAAAAATACATGAGAAAGCTACTAATCATAGGCCTCATCATCAGCTCTGTAGCCTGCAGCAGGAAGACCACAGAGCTGATAGATAGCACCGAAATCATCAAAGCAGAAGCGCCCGCACCTGCAGAAAGAGTGACAGAAATACTCTGGGATGAGTGGGGCGTCCCACACATCTATGCCAAGAATAATGCTGATCTATACTACAGCTCTGGCTGGGCTCAGATGCACAGTCATGGTAATACCATCCTGCAGAACTATGCTCATGCCAGGGGCGAAGCTGCTAAACACTGGGGCATGGAAAAATTGGAAAATGACATGCTCATCCACGCCTTAGACTTCCCCAACTTAGCAAGCCAGTGGTACGAAAAGCAGTCATTAGAGTTCAAGACGTTCATCCAGAAATACGTGGATGGTATGAACGACTATATGCAAGCGAATCCTCTCAGCATCACAGAAGAAAATAAAGCCATCGCCCCGATCCATAAAGAAGATGTATTGAAGCATTATCTATTTGTCATCTATACTAGATTCATAGCCGGTGGTGATCTTAATACTGTCAAAAACTGGGAACATACAGGATCTAATACCTATGCCGTAGGGCCTTCGAGAAGTGCGTCAGGCAATGCTATGCTGGTCATGAATCCACATCTACCCTGGCACGATGAATGGTTATTCTACGAGTGTCACTTCAATGCACCAGGAATGAATAGCTATGGAGCCACCCTCGTCGGTATGCCAAACTTAGGCATTGCGTTTAATGAAAATTTAGGCTGGAGCCACACGAATAACACCATTGATAATGCTGACCTGTATGAGCTCACTTTACAAGATGGAGGCTATCTGCTTGACGGAGTGGTAGAACCATTCGATGTGAGGACAGTCAGCATCAGTGCCAAGACTGAGAAAGGCACCTTAGAGACCATCGAGGTCCCCATACTCCAGTCTCTTCACGGCCCCGTAGTGAAGCAAGACGGAGACAAGGCTATTGCGATCAGACTCCCCGGCTTTGACCGTCCCTACCCCGCTAAGCAGTGGTGGGACATGGCAAGCTCTCGCAATTTTTTCCAATTCGAATCAGCGATCAAAGAGGTCCAAATACCTTTTTTCAATATCATGTATGCGGATAAGCAAGGCAATATCTTCTACATGTTTAATGGCCAAGTGCCTGTGCGCTCCACTGGTGGATGGGACACGTGGTCCGGCATCGTAGATGGCACCAAGTCCGAACTGATCTGGGATAAAGTCCACAGCTACGATGACCTGCCAAAAATCAAGAATCCTCCCCAGGGCTGGCTGCAAAATGCGAATGACCCACCCTGGACGAGTACTTTCCCGATGCTCCTGGATCCCAAGGACTACCCTCCTTACATGGCTCCAGTCCGCATGTCATATCGTCCGCAGATGTCCGCTCGACAGCTGGCAGAAGATGAGTCCATCACCTTCGATGAGCTCGTAGCGTATAAGATGTCTACCGAAATAGAAATGGCTAATCGGCTCTTAGATGATATCCATGATGCTGCAGTCAGATATGGCAAAGGCAATGAGCTGATCGAGCAGGCTGACTCTGTGCTCATGGCCTGGGACAGGCATGCTGATGCAGGCAGCAGAGGGATGGCCCTCTTCTACCAGCTAGCTCATTCGCTCGGCACCTATGATCAGTCTATATACACGAAGAAATGGAGCCTCGACGAACCTAGAAAGACACCCGATGGTCTGGCTGATCCTTACAAAGCCATCAAAAAATTAGAAGCGATCGCTAAGCGAATGACTGACGCTGGCGTACCACTGGATGTGCCATGGGGAGAGATGTACCGCATCAGGTATAATGGCCACGAGCTTCCGGGCAATGGTGCAGACGGTTCTGTCGGTATCTTCAGAGTAGCCTGGTCAGAGGATGGTCCTCAGGCAGATGGGCGGACCTATATCGATGGTGGAGACACCTGGCAGGCGGTCATTGAGTTTGGAGATAAAGTGAAAGCTAAGGTTCTGATGAGCTATGGCAATTCGACGCAGGCAGGGTCACCACACTACGGCGATCAGCTGGAATTATTCTCTAAAAAAGAAATGAGAGACTGCTACTTTTACAGAGAAGACGTCGAGCAGCACGTCAAGATCAGAGAGGTACTTGGCGTGAATGGATTTACAAGAGATCAAAATGACTAAGATCCTTTGCTTCGATGGTTACAAGACCTTATTGATGAATAAACTTAGTTATTTTTGCAAATGGACATTTAATTATAAAGACGAAAACCCGATAAAGCGTCTCTGACGCAGATAGCTATGGCAGCCAGCGGGATGAATACACGCTATCTGCTGACAGGCATTTCACCTTAAAATACAACCAGATGAAAATTTTATTATCAGTCATATTCAGCATACTCATCACCGTAGGTCACAGCCAATCTGATGTAGACATAGTCAAAGAGACCGTAGACTATAACATGATCAAAGGTCAGATACACTTCTTGGCACTGGATGCCTTGAAAGGAAGAGACACTGGCAGCCCTGGGCTGGAGCTCGCGGCTGACTTCATCATGTCACAGTTCAGATCATTTGGCGTAGGCTATGCTCCAGGCATGGAGACATATCGTCAGCCAGTGCCACTGACACTAGTCACAGCTCCCACTTCGTCTAGTCTTCAGATAGCTGAGCAGACTCTAGCGGTGCCCGATGACTTCATCATCTTGATGGCTGATAATGTAGCACTCTCAGGAGAGACGGTCTTCGCTGGCTATGGTCTGGATGAAGACCTGGCGACACTGGATGTCAAAGACAAAATCATCATTGCAAATGCAGGTGATGGAGTAGCAGAGTCACCTCAAGCGTGGTTTGCCATATCAGCAGATAAGAATGCACTGGCCAAAGAGAAGGGAGCCAAAGCAGTCATCGAAATATACAGCAATACCAAAGCTCCGTACAACTTCGTCAAACGATTTCTCAATGCTCGGGATCAGCTCACTGTAGGTCCTGATGAGAATGAAGACGTGCTGACACACATCATGATCGACGGATCTAAAGAAGCGACTGTCAATCAAATCAAACAAAATGGAACAAGTATCAAGATCAATATAGATGGCGTAACAAAAGATGAATTCAGCTCTGACAATCTGGTCGGCTACGTAGAAGGCACCGACCCCGTGCTGAAAGATGAAATCGTCGTGTATTCTGCTCACTACGACCATGTCGGTATTGGCAGAGCAGATGCCGTAGGCGATACGATCTATAATGGTGCCAGGGATAATGCAGTCGGTGCTACGACTGTCCTTAGTGCCGCTGAGAATATTGCTGCCTACCCGACTAAGCGATCAGCTATCTTCATCCTCTTCACAGGAGAGGAGAAAGGCCTCTTAGGCAGCCAGTGGTACGTGGACCATTCTCCAGTGCCGCTGCAGGATATCGTCTACTGCTTCAACAGTGATAATGGAGGCTATAATGATACCAGTCTAGCATCCATCATCGGCTTAGAACGGACCACTGCCCAACCGCTAATCGAAAAGGCATGCAGCACCTTCGGACTAAAAGCCATCGAAGACCCAGCTAAGGAGCAGGGCCTATTTGATCGGTCTGACAATGTCAATTTCGCCGTGAAGGGCATTCCTGCTCCGACCTTCAGTATGGGCTTTACTGCTTTCGATGAGGAGATCATGAAGTATTATCATCAGGCTGGTGACAGCGCAGAAAGTTTGGACTATGACTACCTCTACAAATTCTTCCAGTCCTACGTCCTATCAGCCCGCCTAATTGGCAATGCAGCTGAGCGACCTTTTTGGCTGAAAGGGGATAAGTATTATGAAGCGGGTATAGAGTTATACCAAGGTAAATAATCTGAGCTATCGATTTAGGCTAATTGTCATACTCTCTTAGATATGACAATTACTGCACGACGCTCACTTAGGAATCACAATATCAAATGTGGACCCCTGACCTGGTTTGGATTCAATTGTCAGTTCGCCATCTAAATAATTGACGCGACTTCTGACACTGCGCAAGCCAATGCCTTCTGATCCTTTCGCATCTCTATCGTCGAATCCTACACCATCATCAGTTACTGTCAGATGACAGGCATCATGGCTCTCCGTCAATTCTATATTGACCGTGGAGGCTTTAGCATGCTTGATCACATTATTAAGTAATTCTTGGATGATCCTGTAGATGAAGAGCTCCTGCTGCTCTGTATATATTGATCCAGAAACATACATATGAGTCTCTACTTTTAAACTGCTCGTCTGATTGATTTGATCAGTTAGATCCTCGATGGCTTCCTTCAGACCTAAGTTAATCAATGCATCGGGCATCATATTATGGGCGATTCTTCTGACCTCAGAGCTAGCACTACTCAGTAGCTCATCGGCTTTAGCTATAAGATTCATGTTATCTAGCTTTTCTATTTCTGTTTGGATCCTTTGGACCTGCAGTCTAGCTGATGAGAGGATAGCTCCCAGACCATCATGCAGATCCATAGCCACTCGTTTACGCTCTTCTTGTTGTCCCTGCATCATATAGTCCAATGCCACAATCTTTTGGGTTTGCTCAAAGCTTTTGAGTTTCTCCGTTTTGATTTCTAACTCTCTTGATTTTAATCGATCCTTATATGTCGCCCAGAGGAATATCATAAGCGCAAGTAATCCTGCTACTATGACGCCACCAATGAGAGAATATGTAGTTGTCCTCTGAGACATGATGACTCTTTGCTGATCAACGATTTCAGCATCTTTTATCGCCGACTCGTATTTCGTTTCTAACTCTGCGATCTGTCGATTGTTCTCTTGATACACTAAAGAATCCCTGATTTGATACAGTGTGTCAGAATAGAGTAAGGCATTTTTAAAATCGCCATGAGCCCCATACACTTCACTCAGATGATCGTAGATGCTCGCAGTCTCATTGATTTCTCCAAAGGCCTTGCTCAGTCGCAGTGCCGTGAGACATTCGTCAATGGCTGCTATAAATTCTCCCCTTCTAAAATAATCGCCACATTTAGTTTTGTGATAGAATGGAGCTTGTCGAGCAGATTCGATCTTTGTTAAGATTTGAGCTGATTCTTCTAATAGTGTATCTACAAGATCAGCGGCATAGTCCTGCCCAAGGTAATAGACCTGAGCTTTATTTAGACGGGCTAGCAGTGAGGACTCTAATCTATTGGTGCCATCATAATAGTCTATGGCATTGTCAAAGTGGTACTCGGCTTTCTTTAGGTCCTCCAGAGATAAGTATGCCGTCGCTTTATTATTACTGATGTCTCCTAGAATAGATAGCGGCGTATCTTCGTCCACCATCCCATCGATCCGCTCTAAGAGTTCCAGTACTTTTTCATAATTATCCATCTGCTGAAATAGTGCAGTCATATTCAACAGCACCATAGATCTCTCCTGCTTATCAACGACAAATTCTAAGGCTTTTTGATAATGGTTGATTGCCAAAAGGTTGTTACCATTATACAATGCAATATTGGCCAAGCCATTCCAAGAGCCATATAGTCCCTGACTGTGATTCAACTCGGTAAATCCTACTATGGCCCTGTTTAAGTAATGTCTTGCACTATCCATCACACCCATTCCCATATAAGTGTAGGCTAGATACTGCAAGCTTTTATTCGCTAGCAGCATAGAGTCTACGGCAAGCGCTTTTTGATGTGTCGTCCGATAAATAATGATGGCAGAATCTGGCATGGTGGATTCTAATGGGTATGCCATAGCCATTAATGCCGAAATAGAATGTTCCTCCACTGCCTTCTCGTCCTCATGCAGAACAGCCTGTGCCAGAGGCAGATTGAGGGCTGATAACAGCACTATACTAATTAAGCCAAAAATGGTACTAATTCTAAAATCGTACATATCATTAGAAATTGTCTTCCCTTAATATAAGAAAATACCAAACACCATCACGTGGCGTGATGATGTCTAGTAGTTACATTCACAGAGATTTATTTTTCTAGTGCAAGTTGACCCATCCAAAGCCTCCTCCTGGCAATATGCCATTATCATCTTTGACGCATACCTTCAGCTTATCATCTTGAACATCAAAATATAATTTTCCGACATCATCAGAATTAGAGCAAGTCTCTGAACTTTCGGGTACGATTCTGACGGCATCATGTATTTCTAAGAGATCATCTTCATCAGGTCTCGTAGGTGACCCGATACTGACAGCTCCGTTATCATGCACCATTAATTTAGTAGCGGTACCCTGCCTCACGCGAAGTGGATCATCAGTGCCTACACTTCGCACTTCGAGGGCTGCTTCTGGTGAAGCATCATTGATACCTGTACGACTGTCATCACCATCTATGGTTAAGATATTCTTGGTCACGCCATTATCACTATAGGTAAATAAATATTCTGGATCAGTCCCAAGTGATCGTGCTTGATGCAGCCAATATTCATTATTGGAGTTAGATGTCATTCTGATTCTGGCATAATCCAATGCACCAGTCTCGCTGATCTTGATAGCAGGATCATTCACTGTACCATCATGCCTGATGTCCAGTCGAGCAGCAGGATTAGTCCCGCCCAGTACCAAGTCACCAGTCTCATTCATCACGGCTCTTGTGATTCCTCCTGATCTAAAGAAAATGTCATCACCAGAATTAAGTAAGATATCATCACCCAACGCCTCTAAATTTAAATCTCCAGAATCTGAATTCTTCAGCGATAGCGTAGATCCATCAAAGTCTAATTCAGAATTAACCTTACCCGCATCCCAGAACTCGATTCTTCCTGTCCCATCAATGAGCTGCAAATCTCCATCTAATAATAACTTTGCCTGATTACCGACATTATTAAATAAATTCATCTTCTGCTCCTTGTTTAAATCGAAGATGATGCTGTCATATGTACCGTCATTGACCTTTACTCTCCCATTTCCATCACCTGAATCAACAATCATGTCTGTAACTGAGGACCCTCCACCACCAGTGGTATCTAGTGCCTTCCACGTGCTGCCGTCATAATACATGTATCTGTCTGTACTGCCTCCGGTGTAGTATATGACTTGGCCCTCGGCGGGACTTGTCGGAAAGGTGGTCATGGTAGGAAAAATGATTCCATCTGCTCTGACTTCAGCTTCTTGGGCTTGCAGTTGAAATGAAAAGGTACTGAGTATAAATAAGCTTGATAAGATTATTATGTGTGCTCTCATGATTTTAATTTTTTAGAAGTTTAATAATGAATACGGCAAAGATGAGAGAGAATCAAAGCCTGCGGTAGACCCAATAATGGTAAAATCAATAATCCCCTAAAAAGGTGAGTGCTGGGCAGAGCAGCTATTCTGAAGCTTGAAAAAGAAGAAAAACTAGGCCTCAAACAATTGAGAAAAATTAAATGAGCTTAGAGAATACCCAAGTCCATGGTTTTTTTGACCAGCTCTGCTGTGTTCTTTACGTTAAATTTTGAGATGAGATTTTTCCGATGGCTGTCCACAGTATGGACGCTCAAGAATAGTTGGGCGCTGATGGCCTTATTTGAATATCCTTCTGATATGAGGACTAATACCTCTTTCTCGCGATCAGATACGGTGGGCAGTACATCCTTAGGCTCATAAAGTACTTGATTCATCAATAGCCCCAACAATTGGTTACTGTAATATTCTTTGCCAGCGTGTACTGTCTCGATGGCTGTTATCATCTCTTCCGCTGTATCATCCTTCAGTAGATAGGCCTTGGCACCATAGCTTTTCATACGTTTGACGTAGCTGGCCTGCTTATACATACTGATCGTGACGACTTTGACCTCTGGGTATTGCTTGGCGATCTTTCGACAGGTCTCGATGCCATTCAGTTGAGGCATATTAATGTCTAACATGACAATATCGATGTCCTCATGAACAGTTAAAAGGTCGAGTACTTCCAAGCCATGGCACGCTGTAGCGACAACATGAATGTGCGCTTGGTCCTTGAATATCATGTTAAAACCATCTAAAAGTACTTTATGGTCATCTGCTATGATAATACGTATCATACTTCTCTACGGAAATGATTAGGAAGTCCGTCGTTTGTTAAGGTAAGGAAAATATCTGATTTTGATCACGCGCAAAGTAAAGCTGTACTATACTACTACATTCTGATGCGGCTATGTCTCCTTAACGCACTATTTACGTAAGCGATACAGGATAGAAAAAAGAACTACACATTAAAATCAGCAGCTCGAGTCTTGAAGTCCATTGTCTCATATATATAAATTTTGGAACTGAATGCCTGTCAGCAAATAACTAAGTTTACTCATCCACTTGGGTGTCTTAATTATCTACGTCATAGACGTCTCATATGTTTAAATTTTGGAACTGAATGCCTGTCAGCAAATAACTAAGTTTACTCATCAACTTGGGTGTCGTAATTATCTACGTCATAGACGTTTCATAATCAGTGATTTTTAATATAAGTAGATAATGAGACGAATATCCAGATACTTCACAGCTGATGAAGGCAGAAACCGCTGAAGCATCTACTTAATGAGTAGAATTATTGATTCCTAAAAATCTATTGGCAACGCTATGGTAGCGACACTGCACCTGAGTCCTGGGACTTCACGTAAGACAGACAGACATGCAGTACAGGTAGCTCCAGTGGTGACGACATCATCCACTAAGAGTATGTGAGCATCCCTCAGTCCTGTGGCATCTGTCAGTGCGAATGCACCTTGGACATTTTCCAGTCGCTGCTCTTTACTCATGTCTGTCTGAGTCTGTGTATTTTTTATTCGCTTGAGTGCTTTAGTATTGACCCGAATCTGGAGGACTGATGCTATCCCGTCGGCGATAGCTTGGCTTTGATTATAGCCGCGCTGATGCAGTTTCTTCTTATGGAGAGGCACCGGTAGAATCATGTCTACATCTTCAAACAGCTTCATCTCGCGCAGGCGTCTGCCAAATGACTGACCAATGTCACGGGCAAGATCTTCACGGCCGGCATACTTAATAGCGTACACGACTGATTGTAGCACACTGTCTTCATCCAGATAATACAGTGCGATGCCCTCATGAATGTATTCCTGATCTTCGAACTTGTCTATGAGTTCGTTATCCTTAGGCTCTTGCCATGTCTGAGTGAAGCTGAGTGTGGATACACAGGCTGGGCAGAGCACCCCGTACTCAGGTTTATGATATAGCCGGCATGAGGGGCATAAGTTGGGCGCGATAAGGGCCCACATCGATTTCAGATAGCGCAGCACTCTTAGTCCAGCTGCTTAGGTTTGAGCTGGCGTGGTCGTTTGAATATGGGCACTGTAGAGCATGGCTCTCCATACATGATACTCTGTGCATGAGGTTGTAGCTGACGCGTCAGCTGTAAGTAGGCCGATGGTGGTACCGGCTTATCGCTGCATCCTTTGATGACGACGCGCGAACCGACATACTGCTCACCCTCGATCTGAGCGATCACTCCCGCATAGTGGTGCGTGAGATACGCATCAGCTGCACCCTGGTATACATCATGCGCTACGGGTGTCAAGTATGCTGATACCAGCATGTAGGCCCACACCGGTATGATGGCATCATTACTACAGATCACCAGCACGATCTTAGCTTGGTACTGACTCCAGTCCAGTGCTTTCAGTGCCGTTCTGAAGTCTTTTTCCTTCAGAATCAGCTCCATGTATAGGTAGTCTTTCAGATCGAATACGACTATATCCTCACTCGGATAATACTCTTCTAAATTTATGGTGATGATGCCACTATTCGCTACACGATTCACTAATGGAGTCTCGATCATAATATAGTCTTTTTAAGTCTTTATTCTTCTTCTGTCCTAATGACTGGCTCCTCTGCTTCTTCTATAGGTGCAGGCTCACCGATGTGTATTTCAGGGACTTTAATGTCTTTGAGCTTTGGTAGTGCATTGATGTCCTTGATCCCAAAGTAATCCATGAATTTCTCACTGGTACCATACAGTACTGGCCTTCCTGGTCCTTCAGCTCTACCAGATATCTTAACAAGATCCTTCTCTAATAGTTTCTGGACGGTGTAATCACAGTTCACCCCCCTGATGCTCTCTATATCAGACTTAGTGACGGGCTGCTTGTAGGCTATGATGGAGAGTGTCTCTAAGGCCGCTTTGGTCAGTCGTTTTTGATTGTTTCGTTTGATCAGTGTGCCTACAGTATTGTGATAGGCACCTTTAGTGAGAAACTTGAAGCCATTAGCTATCTCTACGATCTCGAATGCGTATTCGACTGACTGATACTTTTCGACCAAGTGATCGACAGCCTTTCTAATTTCTAGCGTCTTGTATTCTTGCTCAAATAATTCTTGGACACAGGCCTTGATCTGAGCGATGGTGATGGTCTGATCAGAAGCGAATATCAGGCTCTCTATGTGCAGTAGCAGTCTTTCCAAAGATTTGAGTCTTTAATGAACAGGCAAGATATTGCTTTTCTAATGAATCAATATTTCCATGAGTTTAATTTTCTCACCCGAGTGTAAATCAGATGACAGCTAAGCGGGCTTACACTCTTGTAGAAGTCTTGATTAAAATCGTTGATACTCGCGATGCAGATAAAGTCAAAGGCTGTGACAGAAGGTTCATAGGGCTGGTACAAGGAGGCGTCTTTAGAGAAAGTAGATCACTGTAATGATCAAGATCAGAGAGACCAAGAAAGCGCCCAGGGCTTTGGCCAGATCAGTACGCCAGAGCTTCTTATGATGGTTTTTTATCGCAATGAGTGTTTCGTCACTTTGCTGAAAGCCATACTGATAGCCATCTCCCCTCTTGTCGATTTTCAGATGGCAAAGTTCATCCCCAAAATAGAATGAGTAGGTCTTTGAGTTTAAGACATTAAAATCAATGAGTATGACCTTCCAATTGCAATAGACAATCAAGTGACCTGAAGACTGGCCGTGATATAAGCCAATCTGATACTGCTGACCCGTTTGATCAGAATAGACCCAATTACTTTGACTCATAATAAGACATTAATAGAATCTTAATTAGAACGATAAAAAGCAAATAACATTCTAACCATAGCAGAGAGATTATAGACGACATCCGCATGGAGGAGCTGTTCTTTTGGAAAAAGACGTAGAGAATAAGCTTATCTTGTCACTATCATAGTACCAAGAATCATGAATGGAGAAGAAAGAAAAGCACTCAAAGAAAAACTCATAGACTACATCGGAAAAGCTGAATCTGAGATAGAATCATTCAAAGATATGGTGAAGCCGATCTCCCCTGAAAATTCTCTGGGTAGAGTCTCCCGCATGGATGCCATCAACAATAAAAGCGTGGCAGAGGCTGCACTCAGAACAAAGAAGAAGAAACTGGCTCAAATGAAAATAGCCCTGGGTAAGATAGACGATGAGAGCTTTGGGCTGTGCGCTAACTGTAAGCATCCTATCCAACAGGCGAGGCTCATCTTCATGCCGGAAAGCACTAAGTGTGTGAGATGTGCCTCTCGATAAAAGGGCAGCTAATCAAAACAAGATAAGTCCAAACGAAAAGGGGGTAAAAGGAGACAGGGTACTTGCGTAGTACCCTGTAAACCCCAAAAAACCAATTGAAAACAATCTACAAAGCAGCTCGAGGTGAGCTACCGCTGTATATATCTTTGACTTTACAAATTCTGAAATAAAAAATAGAAGTGCAAAATCATATCTAAGACGTCTTCTGATTCATGAAGGCACATGAAATGAATTAATATTTTTTTGAAAATATTAATTTAGTTTTTAAGTAATATCTATATTTCTGATTATCAATGATATATGGCAAAACCGAAAGTAGTATTTATCTGCAATCACTGTGGCACTAAGCATACCAAATGGGAAGGAAAATGCAACAGCTGCGGCGAATGGAATACCATGGAAGAATCCGTGGAGACTAAGTCAACCAGTATAGAAGAAAAACGGGGCGTATGGGCAGGAGCCGCCGCAAATACTGCCGTGGCTATACCCATCCAAGACATCAGGTCAGAGCACGTGATCAGGCTATCCACAGAGGACGAAGAGCTGGATCGAGTGCTGGGCGGTGGTATCGTGAATGGATCTATGATCCTCTTAGGTGGACAGCCTGGCATTGGCAAGTCGACACTGCTACTCCAGATGGCGCTGCAGGTCAATCTTAAAATCCTCTATGTGTCTGGCGAAGAAAGCGGAGAGCAAATTAAGATGAGAGCAACGCGCGTCGGTATCAAAAATCAAAATTGCCTCATCTACTCAGAGACCAATGTGATAAAAATCTTGAAGCAGGCCAAAGCCTCCGAAGCGCACTGTGTGATCATAGACTCTATCCAGACACTGGTCAGCCCACACATCGACAGTATGGCCGGTAGTATCTCTCAGCTGAAAGAATGCGCTGGTGAGATTCAGCGATTCGCCAAAGAGATGAATATGCCCTTCTTCGTGATCGGTCATATCACGAAAGATGGACAAATCGCCGGCCCAAAACTCTTAGAGCATGTAGTAGATGTCGTCCTCCATTTCGAAGGTGACCAGCACTATTCTTATAGAATCCTTAGATCACTCAAAAATCGATTTGGCTCTACTAATGAGATCGGTATATATGAAATGGTGCAGGACGGACTGCGCGAAGTCAATAATCCCTCTGAACTGCTAATCAGCCAGCACGAAGTCCAGCTCAGTGGGAGCGCCATCGGTGCGGCAGTAGAAGGACTACGTCCACTGCTGATCGAGACTCAGGCCTTAGTCAGCTCATCTGTCTATGGTAATCCGCAGCGATCCACCACAGGATTTGACGGCCGACGACTGAGTATGCTGCTCGCCGTATTAGAAAAAAGATGCGGACTTCCATTTGTGCAGAGTGATGTGTTTCTCAATATCGCTGGGGGGATTAAGATCAATGACCCATCTATAGATCTATCGATCGTAGCATCTCTAATATCATCACTGCATGATATTCCACTGACTTCTAAGACCTGTTTCACGGGTGAGGTCGGCCTATCTGGTGAGGTCAGAGCTGTGAGTTTCGCTGAGCAGCGCATTCAGGAGGCTAAGCGGCTGGGCTTTGAGACGATCTATGTGTCTAAGTATAACAGTAAAGCATTTGACCTGGACCAATCTCAAATAAGAATCATCGGCATCAGCAGTGTCGTCGAACTATTAGAAGATTTATTCTCGTGATCCATTTCGCACTATAAAATGTTTATAGCACATGACAATCCAAGAAGCAGAAGCGAGGTCTCACGAGCATCCCATCCTCTTCTATGATGGTATCTGCGTACTCTGTCAGGGTTTTGTCCAGTGGCTCATTAAGCGAGACAAAAAGGAGCAATTCTACTATGCCTCACTCCAGCAGACCCTTGGTCAAAAAGTAAATCAACACCTCAACATCGATGAGACTGACGACTCCGTCATCTTGCTGCACCAGGGTCGCTACTTCACGCGTGCCGATGTGTCATTAGAAGTGGTGCGTCTCTTGGGATTTCCTTATTCACTACTAAGAATCGCTAAGGTGGTACCTAAATCAATACGTGATCGGGTCTACCAATGGATCGCTGCGAATAGATACCAATGGTTTGGCAAGGATGAGTCTTGCCTGATACCATCTGGTGAATTAAAAGCGAGGCTCATCGAAATAGATCCTAATAATTAATGCCGCTTTGAAAGGCTATTTTATTCCTTAGGTTTTCTTTTGTAATTTCTCATTCTGCTGCAGCAATAATTCCATTTTGTAAACAGACCATGCCTAGCTTCATCAAAAATGATCTTATCAGCGTGACTAAAGAGCTTAAAGACCAGTATCTATTGGAACTTTTTTCCATGGCACTTTGGTTTGTTTAGAAGCAGCCCCCCTTATGTTTAGTTCAGATGAAATTATTTCCACCTAGTATTTTTTTGGTTTTATCGTTGTTAATATGTTCGTGTAAGCCAGCTGCCGAACAAATCTCCCCAGCCCCTCCCACTGAAGAAGATTCAGGCATTGATTTCGTAGATCACTCAGAGACGAATCGGCTGCGCATGGATATGGTCAAAAATGGCCTGCTAGTACCAAGCACTGAAATTCATGATATCAAGGGGCAAACCCTAAACCTCCATTCTAAAAAAGGAAAATTTATCGTGCTTAATATTTGGGCCAGCTGGTGTACGCCCTGCGTCGAGTATATGCCTGAATACCAAGCCTTGATGAATGACCCAGAGCAATCAAATATAGAATACACAGCCATATCGATCGACGATGAGCAGTCCTATTGGCAGGCATTCTGTGAAGAGCATGGCTGGACTGAGAATAGTTTCTGGCTAGGCATGAAAGAAAAAGAACCGCTCTTCGCATTCTCTTATTCGGATATTGAGACAGAAGACTTCAAGGGCATCTTGGTAGCAATGCCCAAGTACGTGATCATCTCTCCGGATGGCGTTATCTTAAATAATAATGCAGCTAATCCCAGTACGCGCGCATTCCAAGAAGAGATCAATCGCTACATCAATAACAGCTAATCATATCAGACTTATCTATCATACAAATCCATTGTATTAGCACTACTCCTGAGTGGACATAGCTTTAAATGTCCTCGCAAAGCAATAATGATAGCTATCCTTTAGATACATACCGCTGGTATTGCAACAGCTTAGATTAGTTTCTATTTTTAGACCATACATAACTTCCCCCTTCCTTCTAATCACTAAATCCTTTATGATGAATTCAGCTTGCTGCTTATTGACCACTCTATTCCTATTAGTCATCTGTACCACTGGCCAATCGACCACCTACAGTGTCGGTCCTGGTCTAATCTATCCAACTCCGAATGCTCTCTACACTGCCGACATCGTCACTGCAGGGGATACCATCCTCATATCAGCTCGCGACTATGTAGGTCAAGAGGCACTGGCCGTCTGGAAGGAAGACAACTTAGTGATCAGAGGTGTCGGAGGCAGGCCACACTTGATAGCTGATGGTCAATATATCTGGGGTAAAGGCATCTGGGTCCTCTTTGGGAATGACATCACCGTCGAAGACATCGAATTCTCAGGAGCTACTGTGCCCGATCAGAATGGTGCAGGCATCAGACTGGACGGCATCGGTATGACCATCCGCAGGTGCTACTTTCATGACAATGAGAATGGAATCCTGACAGGCAGCGGCGGAGGAGAAGTATTGATCGAATATTCAGAATTTGCCTTCAATGGTTTCGGCGATGGACAGTCCCATAACCTGTATGTGAATAATGTAGACCGCTTCACCTTCCAATATAATTATTCTCATCATGCTAAGATCGGGCACAACCTGAAGACGAGAGCCGCAGAAAATATCATCATGTATAATCGAATCATGGACGAGAACAGCGGCAACTCCAGCAGGCTGATCGACCTATCCAATGGCGGGCTGACCACGATCGTCGGCAACCTCTTCATGCAAGGACCTAATGCAGAAAATAATAACCTCATCGGCTACGGTCTGGAGGGACTGACTAAGCCAGTCAGCGAGCTGTATGTGTATAATAACTCCATGGTGAATAAGAGAGTGGCATCGTGCATCTTCGTCCAGATAGCATCAGGGACCAGCAGAGCAGAAGTGGTGAATAATATCTTCGCCGGCACTGGGACAGTCATCGATGGTAATGTGACCATCAATAGTCAGAATTACATTAATCCATCGATTGCTGCTGTTGGATTTGTCAATGAGCCAGGCTATGACTACCAGCTGACAGCGAGCTCCCCCGCTGTGGACTATGGCAGCAACTCGATCTCGACTCTACCCACACAGAGCTATGTACATCCCGTCCAATCGACCAGTCGGACCACCTCCAATTTTATCATCGATGCAGGTGCATACGAATATGACCAAGGCACAGACGTATCGACCCCCATCAAAGCAGAAATCACAGTAGAAAGCGGAGATATATTAGTAGAAGATCAGAACTATGGCTTAGTGCTTAAATCCATGGACGGGAAATGCTTTCGACTGGTCGTCAGCAGTACAGGCGGGCTCTCTACGGTGGAGATCAGCTGCCAATAGAGCTAAGTGAATGCTCTCTAATCGAAGAAAACATGGAACTAAGCTTGCATGTGAAGGCTATATATCGTAATATTACGATGTATATGGGGACATCCAAAACATTGTTATTCTCAGAGCACCACATCAAGCTCGCTGAGCTGGCCAAAGCCATGGCTCATCCAGCTCGCATTGCCATTATGGAATACCTAATCCAGAAAGGCAGCTGTGTCTGTGGTGATATCGTAGAGGCGCTTCCCCTTTCACAGGCTACTGTCTCTCAGCACTTAAAAGCGATGAAGAAAGTAGGTCTGATCAAAGGAGATATAGAAGGTGTCTATCGATGCTACTGTATAGATCCTGATAAGTGTACAGAGCTGATGGACAGAATCAAATCCTTATTTGGTGGCTTCACAGGCTGCTGTTAAGGGCTTGGGCTCTATGAAGGTTTTTTTTGGCTATAGCTATCGTAATATTACGATGATCATTATATTTTTTAACCTTATTAAAATATGTAAATATGAAAAAAATTGTAATCGCAGTCGTCGCCATCTTGGCTGTCGCTGCTGCCGCATGGCCCTGCTGCGCAGGCGCTTGCTGCTAACTAAAATATGAAGAGGCAGGGCTGATATCGGCCCTGCTTCTTTTTTCTTTTTATCAATACCAAGTTGCCTAAGACCTACATCACTAAGCGCATTTACAATATGCGGTATAAAATGAAATGACACATTCTGCCAAAACTCAAGAATATAAGCTCATATTCGCACGCAAAATACCGAAATCGTGTTTCAGGCCTTTATCAAAATCATAATGAAATTATTCGGATGGCATGCGAAAGCTGACTATCCATCTGAAGCGACCAATTGTGTTTTGATCGCAGCTCCTCACACCACTAATTGGGATACTTTCTATCTCAGACTCGGCATGTGGGCATTGGATATTCCCATGAAATTCACTGTGAAAGACGACTGGACAAAGTTCCCGCTGAATCTATTTATGCAGCCTTTAGGAGCTCTTGGTATAGACCGAAGTGCTAAAAAAGGTAGTACTGAGCGAGTGAGCTACGTAGACCAAATGACTGAGATCATCCAAAGCAATGAGCGAATCGCCATGGTCGTCGCTGCAGAAGGATCCAGGAGTCTGCGCAAGAGATGGAAGATGGGCTTCTACCATACAGCTGTCAAGGCTGGTGTCCCGATATGTCTCGGATACCTGGACTATGCTAAAAAAGAAGCTGGCATCGGCGCAGCTATCCACCCATCAGGGGATGTAGAAGCCGACATGAAAAAGATCATGGACTTTTATCGAGACATCGCTCCTAAATTTCCCGAAAAATTCATGTTGGACGAACGCTATGCCTGATCTAAGCGATGAAGTAGTGAGCTATACTGGTACCTGATTCTCTTCAGACGTATGCAGTGGCTGCCTGAAGCTCATCACCACTAATAAAAGCTGCAGAACAGGACTGTCATAATGGCTACTCCCCACGGCAAATCACGAAATATTAGACATAATAGCAGTCATATCTGAAATGGTACTGATATTGATGACTTGTAAAGACACTGAAGTGATGTGACCCCGTATGGTCAAAACTGTCTACAAGGTATCATGCCATCTATTTCACACCACTTCGCTTAATAAACTGAAAATATATGTTCGAAAAATATTACCAAATGAGCCAAGTGATCGATGATGCGGAGTTCGTACCGATGCTCTCTGTGGTGGATGATGAAGGAGAAGAACTAAAAAGCAGTGATCTGCCTACGACTCTACCAATCTTGGCCCTGAAAAATACTGTACTTTTTCCAGGTGTAGTCATCCCGATCACCATCGGTCGCGATAAGTCCATTAACGCTGTGAATAGTGCCTACGAGAATGATAAACTCATCGGTGTGCTCTCACAGAAGGACCTGGAAGAAGAAGATCCTACGGATGATGATCTCTACAGAATAGGCTGTGTGGCTAAAGTCATCAAGCTATTGAAAATGCCAGACGGATCATCCACGGCTATCCTACAAGGCAGGCACCGCTTCGAGGTTGTGAAAATGGTCCAGACCGATCCGTTTCTAAAAGCAGAGGTCAAATACATACACACCTCTGACGCCGAAGATAAAATGGAGCACGAAGCTAAAATGGCCTCAATCAAAGACATGGCCAAGCAGATCATAGAGCTATCTCCCAACATCCCTTCCGAAGCAGTGATGATGCTGCAAAACATCAGCAAAGATGGCTTCCTGCTGAACTTCATTGCCTCTAATCTCAATCTGGATGTAGTCAAAAAACAACACATCCTGGAAATCATGTCCATCGGTGAAAAGGCCACCAAAATCATGCAGAACCTCGACAACGAGCTCCAGCTACTCCAGCTGCGAAATAAAATAGAAAAAAAGGTCAGAGTCGATATCGAAAAGCAACAGAGAGATTACTTCCTGAATCAGCAACTCAAGACCATTCAAGAAGAACTGGGAGAAAACCCTAACAGCCAGCAGCTGAAAGACCTCGAGCTAAAAGGCAAGGATAAAAAATGGCCTGACCATGTCAAAGAAGCTTTTGAAAAAGACCTCAATAAGGCTAAGCGGATCAACCCTCAGGTAGCAGAATACTCTGTCACGCTGAACTACTTAGAGATGCTCCTCGACTTGCCTTGGGAAGACTACACCGAGGACAATTTTGATCTAGAAAATGCTCAAAAGGTATTGGACAAAGATCATCACGGACTGAAGGATGTGAAAGAGCGGATCTTAGAGCACCTCGCCGTGCTCAAGCTGAAAGGTGATATGAAAGCGCCCATCATCTGTCTGGTAGGCCCTCCTGGAGTCGGTAAGACCAGCCTGGGTAAGTCCATTGCCAATGCTTTAAAAAGAAAATTCATCAGAATGTCACTGGGTGGCCTGCATGATGAGAGCGAGATCAGAGGCCATCGTAAGACTTACATCGGAGCGATGCCTGGCCGAATCATCAAGTCCATCAAAAAAGCTAAATCATCCAACCCCGTCTTTATCCTAGATGAAATCGACAAGATCGGAAAAGACTTTCGCGGTGATCCATCATCTGCCCTCTTAGAAGTCTTAGACCCAGAGCAGAACGGTACTTTCTATGACAACTACCTGGAGCTGGAGTACGACCTATCTAAAGTCCTCTTCATTGCTACAGCTAATTCTCTAAGCACCATCCAGCCAGCACTGCGAGATCGGATGGAGATCATCGAAATCAGCGGCTACTCTACGGAAGAAAAAATACAGATCGCCAAAAAACACCTGATCCCACAGCAGCGAGAAGATCACGGTCTAAAGTCCAAAGAGGTAAAACTCTCCGACACGCTGATCAGAGAAATTACGGAAAAATACACCAGAGAATCAGGCGTACGCTCACTGAATCGGCAAATAGCTGGCGTCATGAGAAACGTAGCGAAGAAGGTGGCCATGGATAAAAAGTATCAGGTATCTGTCAAGCCAGATGAACTGGAAGATATCTTGGGGCCAGCTAAATACAATAAAGATAGATATAGTAAAATCAAAACACCTGGTGTGGCTATCGGCTTGGCGTGGACCAGGGTCGGCGGAGACATCCTATTCATCGAAGCGAGCCTGAGCAAGGGTAAGGGAAAGCTGACACTGACTGGTAATCTCGGTGACGTGATGAAGGAATCAGCGACCACTGCACTGAGCTACATCAAAGCGAATCATAAACTTCTCGGCATAGACCACACCCAATTCGAAGAGAAAGACGTACACATCCATGTGCCAGAGGGCGCTATACCGAAGGACGGACCGAGTGCCGGTATCACGATGATCACTGCGCTGACATCCGCCTTCAAAGCAAAACCGATCAAAGCCAATCTGGCAATGACAGGCGAGATCACGCTGCGGGGTAGAGTCCTTCCTGTAGGAGGCATCAAAGAGAAGGTCCTAGCTGCGCGCAGAGCGGGTATGAAGCAAATCATCCTCTGCGAAGAAAATGAGAAACACGTCAAACAGATCCAGCCAGACTATGTAAAAGATGTAGAGTTCATCTATGTATCGGAGATGAAAGATGTGCTGACTCATGCCCTGGGATAGTCAGTCCACGAGTATTGGCAGAGAGTTAACAGAGCTGTTAAAGCACCGTTAAATGAAGTTTATCGAAGGTACAAAAGTTCGTTTCGAGAGTTTTTATTGTAGATTTGGTCATGCTATCATCACCTATTCACTCATTAATTGATTGACTTGATGCTCAAGAAAATAAACTTATTTCTCATCTTCTGCAGTTTCTGGTGCATGTACAGTGTCCAGGCGCAGGTAGCGCAAGAAGACATCGTACAGTTTTCAGGCGTCGTGACATTTGAGGACAATGGTGAGATATTCCCCCTGGTCGGAGCTACCGTCAGCGTCAAAGGAACGAATCGAGGCACCTCTACTGCCATCGATGGCCTATTCTCCTTAGTCGCTGTGAAAGGCGAGACCATACAGATCAGATTCATCGGATTCCGGACTGAAGAGATCACGATACCAGATGATGCAGATACGTACTACAGCGTGGTCCAGAATCTTCTCAGAGAGTCAATCGATCTACCTCTTGTGGAAATCCTGCCGATACCGAGTAAAGAATTTTTTAAAATCGAATTTCTCGCCATGGAGGTGAATGATCCCTATGCCGAACGAGCCAGAGAAAATCTAGCTACGGGACTCATGCAGGAGATACTTGAGATTCTCCCTGTAGATGGTACAGAGGTAGCCAGATCCTCTATGCGACAGACAGCTGCCAGCTATTACTACGCGGGCCAGTTCAGACCCCAAAATATCCTCAGCCCCTTAGCTTGGAAAAAATTTATTGATTCTTGGCGTAATGGCGATTTCAAAAAGAAAGACAAGAAAAAATAGGCGCGTTACTTATGGTTTGCGCATTGCATTTGGTAGGCACGTTGCATTGCGTTTCGTAGGCACGTTGCATGCAACGTGCCTACTATTTAGAACCAATGCAAATTTCTCATCTACACGGACCTATCGTAATTGTGTCACCAATTATGCATATTTGCGCATGATTTTTTTTGGTGTGCCTTTTGCACTGTCAAAGTTATAATAACACAAATTCATGAAGGTTACAGACTACTTCAAGCACAATCAAGGTCAATCACTGATATCATTTGAGATACTGCCGCCCGTAAAAGGAGGAAATATGCAGCAGATATTTGACATTCTCGATCCCTTGATGGAGTTCAAACCACCGTTCATTGATGTCACC
>CALFUK010000066.1 GCA_937929945.1 uncultured Saprospiraceae bacterium | reverse complement strand
ATGTACCAAGGGACGAATACGGGTAAGCGTATTGTGAAGGTAGACTCCAGTCCAGAGATGGTGTATTGAGACTGTGCGAAGCAATAGAGCTATAGCCGTTTATTAAGCATGCATAGCTGAATACAATACTTTTACTAATTTCAATCAGAATAGATAAAAAAGACTATGTCAGAATACAAAGAATTTAAATACGGCTGGCCAGTGGTGCTGTCATCTGCCTTGGGTATCGGGATCGGCATGTCGCCATTGCCATTTTATACCATCGGGGTATTTGTGGCTCCGTTTATGAAGGAGTTTGGCTGGCGGGTGGATCAGATTATGTTGGCCCTTTTGATTTTCTCTGTGACGGCTCTTTTCACCAGTCCGCTGATTGGGTATCTGACAGACAAGATCGGTGTCAGAAAGATGGTCTTGATCTCGGTGATCACCTTTTCTTTTTCTTTTATGGCTTTTTCACTAAATAATGGATCTTCTTACTTGTATTGGGGGCTATGGGTATTATTGGCTCTCTTTGGGTCAGGTACCTTACCGATCACTTGGACTAAAGCAGTCAATGGGTGGTTCTACAAGAAAAGAGGATTGGCATTAGGTCTTTCTCTTCTTGGTACCGGATTCTTTGGCTCGTTTGCCAAGATCTACGCAGCCTATTTTATAGAAAACTATAATTGGCAGACGGCTTATATTGCATTAGCCATGCTTCCCTTAGTGATCACGCTGCCAGTCGCGTATTTCTTTTTCAGGAGTACTGATGATCCTAAAGTACAGGATAAGGTGAAGCGTATGAAGCAGGACCTGCCTTACCTCAATGACGTAGCCGTCACGGCACAGCCTGGCCACAGCTTAGGCGAAGCCATGAGAGACTATCGCTTTTGGATTTTGGCCTTCTCCTTTATTCCCATTTCGCTGGCTATCGGCGGACCCATCCCTAACCTGGAGACGATTCTTGGTTCGAAAGGATTTGAACTGACTGACGCTGTCTACATCGCAAGTTTGATCGGAGTATCCGTAGTCATCGGCAGATTAGTCGGCGGGTATTTACTGGATAAACTATGGGCGCCTGGCGTCTCATTTGTGATCTTTATGATTCCCATATTGGCTTGCTATATATTCATGCAGGCATCACTCAGTTTTTCTATGGCGATGATGGCTGTATGCATTATTGGTGTATCAGCAGGGGTAGAGTATGATCTGATGGCTTACCTAGTCTCACGCTATTTTGGACAGAAGAATTATAGCGCCATCTATGGCACCCTATATGGCTTCTTTGCTATTGGAGCAGGATTTGGTCCGTATATCTATGCTAGATCGTTTACGATCACAGGGAGTTATGCTACGATTTTCTTTTATGCCATTTTCGCTTTTATCATAGGTGCAGTGCCGCTGCTATTTTTGGGTAAGTATCAGTATGATTAATTTTGATTTTGCGGATGCGATGATTAGCTGATTTGTTGATCAGTTGAATTGTGGATTAAAATAAAAAATGCAGGGTCATTCTGAATCTTCTTGTCCGATAGGTAGGCTTGTTTCAGAATCTGGGATGAGTGGGCGGTATTTAATTTATGTCGTGATTACTTGATTTGTGGATTAATTAGATAAGATTCTTTCAATTTTATAATACTGCTAATCAGTAATAGAAGGGAGAGGATCATCAGTCCCCATTCACCCAGTGTTGGAATGTTTTGATTCGAGACACAAGTGTTTGCTTCTGAATCTTGATAATAGATACCAGTCATGGAAAGAGAAAAACAGTCATCTCCACCTCTTCTGATTTCATGTGTTGACATTGTCTGTCCCGGGCTTAGATTAATTGGGCCTTCGGCAATGGTGAATGCATCTCCATCAATGAATGGTAGAGATACTCCATTGAGCAGTGCTTGATTGGGTGTGAATGTCTGGTCGTCGCCAATCAAAGCAAATCCCATTGAATTAGTTACTGTACTTGGAACAAGGAAGCCAGTAATGTCGCAACTGATATTTTGTCCATTTGTAAGGCTGACTTCGTGACCATCAGTCACGATCATGGTGCCAACAAAAGTAGAATTAGCCTCACTGTATATGATGAAAAGAGACGCGCCATTAGCGTCAGGTGAGTCAGCTGGGAAGAAACTGGTGGGCAGTCCATCAATTAGATAAGATCCATCACCCGTGATTGCAGCAGTGACATCATTTCTAAAAGTAGCTGATCCCATAGATGGTTCAAAGCAAGTCGTAGGTCCAGTTGCAATTGGCTCAGACATCAATGTGCTGATCAGGTTAGAAGGATTGGTTAAAGTAAAAGAAAAGTCAGCATCAGTAGATAAGTAGCCTTCGATATTATAGTATAAGTAAGCCTTTTCTATCGTTGCTCCAGCTGGTACGCCATTGATGTTTAAGCTTGCCGGTTGTACATCAGCGATGTTGTAACCTCCACGACGTTGATTAAGTGGGATGGTAGCCTGTACATAATTAAGACCACATTTACTATCTGAGTATATAGTATTGAAACTTGCCATACTTTTCTTCTGAGTTCTGGTCTTAGAAGTGCTCGCACCTGGTTGTGCGTTTATACCTTGGCTTAGTAGACTTGATAAAAGGAATAAGAAAAACAGAAAGCTAATTCTTCTACTTAATTGAAATGTATAAGTCATCTGTCCTAATCTAAGTCGCATAAAAATATAAACATATAAAAATCGACGGTAATGACTTTAAGCTCTCTCTTAGTTTATATGTTAAATTTTAACGGTTTTAGAGTACCAGCTCTATGACCTCACCCACCAAGCCTCGATAGACAATGGCTTGTGGTTCTCTATTACCTCGGATCGGCAGGCCTATGGCTGCAATGACTTCGCCACCAGCGTCTGTGATTTTCTCCTTTAGTTCGCCCATATTGACGCCTTTCCAGCAGGCAGAAGCGAGCCCTGTCTTAGTGAAGTCACAGGGATATATCTTAAAATCGAAACCTGGATTATGCGGCTTATAGATGTGCTGTTCCATGCCAGATTTATAATTGCCATTGCCCATCAGGCACATATCGAAGCCCATGCCCTGAGGGCCACCCATGATGAAGGCCGCTTCGTCTTGTCTGAGCAGCAAATCATTTTCTGGATACAGCCCGAAGACCTCTTCGTAAAATTTTTGAGTGCTCCTGTCTTCCATAGATAGGACGACATTTCCTAAGGGGAAGACATTGATGTCACGACGCTGCTCCCATAGTGGGATGCCGCCCCTCCGATCAGTGATCTGGGTGAGGAAGAGCTGCTCGCCTGCCGGCGCCATGATCGCCAAGGCTTTCATCTCTACATAGCCCAGTGGCTCTGGGCCTTCCACAGAGAAGGTGGTCGGAGGTGCTAGAATGCCAAAGCGATTTCTAATCACGGACTGGTAAACTGCCTCTACATCAGCGACACCGATCTCCATGACACAGAGGCCGGGGTCCCACGGACGGGCTTGTATGCGATTGGGCTTGGCATCCACTTGGTCGCTGTGGATCAGCCGGATCACGGAGCCCTTATCTTGTCCGAGTAGTGCATAGTCGTGTAGATGCTCTCCGTATGCTTCTTTCTGCTGAGGGGATAGTTTACCCTCATCGACTATCTGATAGCCTAAGGCATCTGTATAGAATCGCAGACTTTGCTGCCAGGTATTGGTGATGATGGTGGCCGCCAGAGCTGTGCCAGAGAAATGTGAACTGCTACTTCGCTTTGACATATATATAACTTAACTTTATTAACAATTAATATAGTTAACATTTTTGATTATGTCAGAGTATAACATCATAAACATTCGAGAAATCATCTATTCTACAGGCAACATGGTGCGGGCCCTGCATTTTTTCGAAGACTATGGTGGCTGGAATCGAGTAGGGGCTTACCAGACTGATGCGTCTGTGATAGCTAACTGGGGCCTTGGAGCTGAGGTCACCGCTGATGAGGTGCTGATCCAATCCGATGGCTATCACTCTGGACAGCTGCGTGTGATGCAGTTTCACAATGTGGAGCAGGAGATGATTCGGTCGTCTCAGCAGCCCTGGGATGTGGGTGGTATCATGGATATCAATCTCAGAGTCCACGAGGTCTCAGAAAATTTTGAAAAGCTACGTGATATGGGCTGGCATGGTCTCAGCGATCCGATGCTGCAGGTCATGGGGCCATTCAAACTTTATGATATCTTGATGCGTGGCTATGATGATGTGATCGTAGCATTCACCCATCGGCTGGAGCCGCCCATGGAGCTTACGGCTAAGATCAATCTGCCGACACATGTCTATAAGACTACGCTGACAGTTGCTGATTTAGAAGCAACCAAGTCATTTTTCGTAGATCAGCTGGGCTGCACTGTCTTGACGGAGTATGCTGTGATTAAAGATAAGCCACAAGAAAATATGTTTGGTCTTCCCTTTAACCTGGCGGATAAGGTGACCTGTAAGGCAGTCATCCTCACCATTCATGGAGACAATGATGTTGACTTTCAGATTGTAGAATTTGATGGGGTCACGGGTAAGGATTTTAGTGCCAAAGCAGTCCCACCTAACAAGGGGTTTATGCTCTATCGAGTAGAACTGAGAGGCATAGAGGCATACTATGAATACGTGACTAACAATGGGGTGATGGTCTGCCGCGACATGGATGAAGTGGTTATCGAGCCCTATGGACGAGTGAAGCTTTTCTGCGTCAAAAGTCCAGACGGAGCCATCTTCGAGTTTTTTGAGATTATCTAAAACTGAAACTTATAAGACCTTTCAGCAAAGTCGTCTTGACTAAATAAGCCAGATACATTAGACGCCTTCGCTTTTGATGTCGAGCCACTATAATTAGAAAACTTCAATTACCTATATTATGTTTCATTGATGCCTATGTGCTACTGACAAGCCTCGATATATGCATGAAAGACAGCTGTTGGAGTCACCTCAAATCCAGCTTGCAACAGAATATAATCACCCGCATTAAATTCAATATTTGAATTAGCTGGAATGACTTGATTTGATTCAATGCTGATGATGGCAGATCTTGATTGATTCACTTGATCATTATTGGTTTCTATGATCCGATCGATACAATCATTTTCACACGCTGAGACGACTATGTTGTCAAGATAGATTTCGTCTACATTAGAAGAAGCATCGCATCTAAATCTGAGTACCGTAGTAGCAGAGAATGGCTGATTATTCACGACAACATTTTCTTGATAAATGATCTCATTGACGAATTCTGTTCCAGCATTCCATTCTTGAATGATAGAGTAAGTCACACCACCGTCTGTCGAAATTTCAAAAAAGAAATCTTCATCCTGTTCCATGTCATATGCTTGAAACTCAAAACTTACTGTCAGCTCATTCATACTTGATAAGTCTATGACAGAGGATGTGATGGAAGATTGCTGCGCTGAGTTGTCTCTGATCTGAGCAGAAAAGCTACCCCCAGGACTACGAGAGTATTGTCTGATAGAAGAATCACGTCCGCCTGGCGTCCAAAATGTTGAGTTATTTGTCTCGAAGTTTTCAGAAGAGAAAGTCGTGCAAGCTGAATCGCAAAAGTCTGGTGTACCATCTCCATCTGTATCTACAGTATCGTCACCGCCAGCACAGATGTCATCTGCATCGCAGACACCGTCATTATCTGCATCAGCAAAGGTGCCAGCACAGTTACAATTTGCGTCATAGACATCACCTACAGTACAGTTATTATTATCATTACAACTGGTCCCGACTAGATTAGCATCACAGCTGTCGCAGGCATCTGGCGTACCATCTCCGTCAGTATCCACTGTGTCATCGCCAGCTGCACAGATGTCATCCACATCGCAGACTCCATCATTATCTGCATCAGCGAAGGTGCCAACACAGTTACAGCTCGCGTCAAAAGTATCCCCTGTGGTACATGCGTCATTATCATCACAGGTAGTCCCATTAAGGCTCGCATCGCAGGTGTCACATGCATCTGGTGTGCCATCTCCGTCCGAATCTATGGTATCATCTCCGCCAGGGCAGACATCATCCGTGTCACATACACCATCACTATCAGCATCAGATAAGACTCCCTCGCAGGTACAGTTATTATCTACGTATACATCATTTGTGGTGCATAGATTACCATCATCGCAAGGAGAGCCGATTGTTTCTTTTGGCTTAGCTACGCAGTTATCATTTCTGCTGATTCTGTTTGGTGTTGTCACCCAGGTATCTCCCGCGGTACCGATTGTGAGGTTGGTCCCATCTGTAGCGCCTATTAATTCATACTTGCCAGCTCCAATATAGAGGTGGACTGTTCCATCTATAGCGAGCACATATGCGTCGAAGGAATCTTCTGGTACGCTGACATCCAAACTTCTCATCGTGCCTTTTACAAATACACCGTTACCTTGATCCCAATAGTGGAGGCCATCTTCTCCAATGGTACGTGCTCTTCCATCATTAGTGACGTCTACTCTAATCATATCACCATGATTATAAGGCAGGATGATCCATGCAGAACCACTCCACTTATAAATCTTTTTGTCGAGTCCAATGGTATAGACTACATCACCATTTATACCGATATCCATTCCAGTGCCAGGCATTTGGATGAAGGTACTGCCATTCCAGCGATGAATTGTTTGATCAGTGGCTATGATCCAAGGCATACCATCTCCATCGACATCTATGCGCGCTGCTGATGGAGTGGTGGACATCAGGCTCCAACTTGCTGTGCATTCATTCCATCGCAATACGTGATTGTTTGCATCTATACTGTAGGTTTTGCTTCCTCCAGAACCTATATCAATAGCGCTTCCAGATATGTCATTGAATGTATAGGTACCTCGACAATTACAATTCACATCTAATTGATCATTCGTCGTACAGGCATTACCATCATCACAGGAGTTTCTTAGATCTGTACTAAATATTTCTAATTCTCTAATATTCAGGAAATCTCCACCATCATTATTACCTGATTTTTGCAGCCGTACATATCGTCCCGTTTGCCTTACGGTAATAGCAATAGAAGCTTGATTCGCAACATTTCCTAACTGGTAGCTAAAATCAGCATTAGCTAGTGATGCATTAAGATCGGTATTAGATGGAAATGGGGTATCCGCCACTAATACATAACTGTTATTTAATCTAGATTGAAAGCTTGTCCTATTCAGGATTCGCACAAAGTCTATTTGTCTTTGCATGCCTAAATCGATTTCCATCCATTCATTTGGGGAGTTATTCGACGTATGTCCTATATTATCGCTACCATCAATGATGTTACTGATTGGTCGATTCGTATCAAGAGTAGAACTAGCTGAGGCTGTACCATTCAAAGCGAGATTGACAGCAGGTATACAATCTAAATTTTCATCTACAATACTTGTAGGCGTACACGGATCAAAATCATCGCAAGGTGTTGCTATGATAGTTGTGGCGTCTTTTTTATTCAAAATAATTCTGGTAATGGCCCAGTTTTGATCTGTTCCACCTTGATCAGAAAATTCTAAAGTTAACTTGCCGTCAAATACATTTACAAGAAAAACTCGATTAAAGAATTCATTAGCACGAGATGTAACATTGGATAACTTGACCTCTCCTTCAGCTTTGACTTGCATCTCATCGTGCATAGCTACAGCATCTCCAAAAGTGACGACAACCTCCCAAATACCGTCCATCACTTTGGCTTCAAAGGTTTTTGCCTGATTAGAATAGACTAAATCCCGATTAAGCGTATTTGTCCCGCCACGATCAGTAGAGTTGAGGCCATTTGTATCTGTCCACCCATAATCGAAAGCCTGCGTCTCATCACTCACCTTGATATATGATGATCTTACTGGTGATGTTTCTGTTCCTAAATCAAACAGATATTGCTCAGTATTTGGGCCTGTTTGCTTGACATACACGGCACCAAAATCTGTTCCGCCTTGTGTATCCATGACAGTATAATGGAAAAAATCTCTTGTTGAATTGGCCGTCGGCGGTGCAGTGTACAGAAGCTCATTTCGACCACCTGGGCCAGTACCTTGAGACAGGCTAATGGTTCCCCCATGGAAGCTCACAGCATCTAATAATTGTACATCAAGGATATCATTGTTCATATCATAATCATTAATTATGACATCAAGTGTGGCCTGAGTTTCATTAGAATTGATCAGATACTCATCATACACTCCAAATGGCGGTAATTGACCTGGGTTAGTGACTAAGTCTCCAGCTGACCGCTTTGCTTCCCGCGTAGACATCACTACTCTTGCTTCATTCGTGGATAGTCTTGCTATATTATGATTTCCTCCACCATGCATAATGCTTATAAAATAATCATTGCCTCCAGCAGTCGTAGAGCCTGCATTATTTCTAGGCCTGGCTTCATAAAAGAGTCCAGAATCACCTGTATGTTTTAGATTCCATTGGTGTCCAACTTCATGAGCCGATGTACCATCTGCCCAGCTGGTTGCGCTATTCCCTCCTGTAGTGGTATATCTATGAGTTGTTGCTATCGAATTAAATATAGCTAAACCGGATGGAGCAGAAGCTACATGATAAACGGCTAAGTCATGCGTCGTACCTACTTCTGATGGATTACTGTTCCAATAATTTCGAAAAGCATTAAGACTCGATAGGGCATTAGGACTAGCTCCAGTACTGACGACCGTATTGCGCAGTGGGTCTGTATTAATATCTGTGCGGATAATAACCGTACCAAGCCGATACTTTATGCCTGCTGAATTCAGATATCGAGTGTCAAGATTTGTGATAAGAGATTGGGCTGCAGCCTGAGCTGTCGCCAAGTCACCATTATAGGCTGTCGTTGAAAAAAACGATCTCGATCCTATCTCAACTCCTACTTCAAATTCAAGAACATCCATCACCATATTAGGCGGAAGAGTGGCTGTAGAATTAATGCTCTTTAGCTGTTTAGTTGCTGTGCTATGTTGAATTGATCTTTCAGGTTTGGACTTTTCCTCATTTAGTAATGAGTGAGGACTCGTACCTTTTGCATGATGATTGTCACCATGCGACCCACAAGTAAAGCTATCTTCTTGACCTGATTTAATCGTGTGTATCTGGTGTAAGCTTTTTTTAGTGCCAGATGGTTTTATTTCGAGGGGCTCCTGATTTGGCCTGATGATACTCGCAGTTAGTCCTTTATCTGTAATGCTTGCAATGACTTGATAACCTGGGTGTTCTGGGACAATTCCTCTATAGGTACATTCTTCGATTTTATCAATTTCGACTAAGTCACCATTCTCTCCACTCACTAAAAATCGGGTATTCTTGCCATACACCCTATGTTTTGTTAATTGTAGTGTCATCTGCTGATCTGTAAGTGTGATGGGGAGTATTACCTTTTCAGGCAGGTCAGAAGGAATTTTACTGATGATTAGTTCTTCAGAATAACCTTTGAAATGATCCTGACTCATCACTTTAGCGGAGAATAACAGGAGAATGACGAAAATCCAAATTTTATTAGACATATACACTTATTTTTACCGCCTATCACATCTATGCATAGCTTTGGCGAGATTTACGTTTTATGTGTTCGTGATGCACCAAATATGAATCACTACAAAAAAAAATGTGTACAGTCATTCTAAATGACAATGAAGCTTGTAAGTCATTGATTGCCAGATGTATAAGTCTTGATAATGGTACCGATACCAACTCTGATTAGAACATGGAGTCTATATTAAACTTATATATGCGAGCTATGAAAGACAACAAATTCTATTAGAATTTCAGTATCTCGGCCCGGCTTATGCTTCTTTTTTAAGGTGCTTAGTTTCTTAGTCTGAATAAGCTAAATTTCGTGATCGAAGTAGTCTATTTTATCTAAGAAAGTACAAAAATATATAAAATAGTGTTTTGATCAAAGCCTTTTGATAAGATGGTTGTTACGCTAGCTTCTATTCGCTATTGGCTACAGTCTGGTCAACATTGGATAAATGATGTTATCGGATTTCAATTTGGCCAATAAAAGTCTTGGCACTTTGTATCAGATTATCCATATTCGACAGCGCAGCGAGCCTTATTTTTAGTTTTTGCCGTACTCATCTGATGAATCGCATTCATAGACCAAGTCTTTTACAAACAATGCATAGACTGCATGTGCTCTCTTCACTGGCAGGGACCAATGCTTAATTCTGTTTCGCCAATGAATTCAGAGTCAGGTGATATCGTGATGCAATTTCCTGCTCTGACGACCACGGTAGCTCCAGCTGATATTGTCCCTAAGTCAATGATGACCTCCTGGCTGGCCTGATATGTTCCTGATGAGATCTGGCCTTGGAGTATTTCAGTAGTACTATTACAGAGTGCAGAAGAGTCGTAGCTGATCTCCAAGACAGGCGGATTATTCGTGCCCTGTCGCGAGTAAAACCAAACAACTGATCCATTACTCATTTCATCTCCGATGAAGATCCATCCATGGTTTGGTGCAGTACCGTCCAGCCATCCCTGCACATCAGTTATCATCTGGCTGCTGGACCAATCTACTGGTGAGTCATCCGTCGCTGTGACTGTCGCCGAGATCGAGGGGACATAATCACCTCCTGCAGTAGTCCAAGCTGAAGCCCCAAAGAAGTTATCTGTCCAAGTGGCATCACCTGGAGAGGCACTCGTACCTTTTCCCTCTTTGCTTGGGACAGTGGAGGTGGTCTCTCCCCAGTCTTGTAAGACACGGTGCATTTGTACTGGGGCGGATGATGCTGGATCCTTCGTTCTGTAGCAATAGGTCTTTAAGTTGACGTTCGTAATCGTGACTCCAGCTGGAATCGTACTCAGATCATATTGTAACAATCCGCGTCTTGAATCCCCATTATTTGTCAGACCAGCAATGAAATATAAGCCTATGCCATTGCTAAGGTTGCCATCTTCCTCGTATATGGTATTGTCTTTTTCAGCAGCTAAACTCACCGTGGTCTGAGCTGAGATGTAGGACGAGCTTATTGCGAAGACTAAGGTAATCAGCGAAGAATATTTCATTAATTAGATTTACTGGATGTATAGCGAAAGAGCCAGAAAAAGCAAGGTATGAATTCTTTTTACTTAGCGCTATAGCTTCTGGTCGCAATTGTCTACCATAGCTAATAATGAAGAGGCTTAATGTTCATTAAGCCTTTCTTTTTTGGTATCTTAATGGCTTCTAATAATTAGCTTTTCTGCCCGACTATACAGGCAGCACACAGAATCTTATGACGCATATTTCTGCTCATTATAATAATTTTCAACAGTATTGGGCAGAACATACTGTTGATGAATTGCATAGAGTTAACACCAAGGCTCAACATCGGCATCTGCACTTGTCGATTGGTTTTGACAGTGAGTCTCAGCAGTATATATTATCACTGTACGAAGGCAGAAATGAGGCGACCTGTGTGACCAGTGAGCATCTTATTGCTCAGGATGATCTGCAGATCACTGCCAAAGGATTTACCGCTCTTGATGGTGCTATCGTGTGTGAAGATGACACACTCTATTTGTATCAATGGGATGCTATCGAAATTCTTACTGATGAGCCATATGTGATGAAGCAGTGTCGATATTTTTCTGGATGGATACAGTATCCTCCAGAAGCGGTGCTTCCTGATGAGTTATACAGTCAGAGAGATTTAGTCCTGCATGATCAGGGAGCTATGGTAGAGCTTGATGTGGATGGAGTAGATTATACTGTGGAGCTCACCCAGCTGGTATACGCTCACACACTGTACATCATGAAGTTGGCCATATATGATCTGCCACTTTCAGAGGTGGGTATCAATAGCAAGGCCATCAGCTACACCTGGACCAATCCAGAAGCGACGCGCATCGGTATAAACTTAAGGAAGGTGATCACGGGATGGACCCTGATGGAAGACGATTACATTAATTCTAATAACTTAAAAACATAAAACAATGCTATCAGTAGGAGCTAAAGCCCCCGAATTCAATTTGATCACCACTGACCTAAAGACAGTTACCAATGCCGAATACGCTGGTAAGAATGTCGTTCTTTTATTTTTCCCATTAGCCTTCACGAGCGTGTGCACGCAGGAGATGTGTGTCGCCAGTGATGACCAGTCTGTCTATGGTGACCTGGATGCCGAGGTTATAGGTATCTCTGTGGATTCACCCTTTGTCCTGCAAAAATTTGCGGCGGAGAATGATATTAAAACCACGATGGCCTCCGACTTCAATCGGACTACTTGCAAAGCTTATGATACGTTATTCGAAGATGATTTTATGGGTTTGACAGCCTTTGCTAAGCGCTCAGCCTTTGTCATAGACAAAGAGGGAGTCATCCAGTATGCAGAAATCACAGATGGGAAGAGTCTACCAGATTTTGACAAGATCAAAGAGGTGCTAAAGTCTTGCTGATTCAGACACATTTAACATTGCGAAAGCGTTAAGAATCTTCACTATTCATGACTTGTGACCTCTTCTCAGATGCTGTGGGCCAATTAATATTGAATCAGAGTGGGATAATTTAAAGTTAGTTTGTGTGTCTCTGGTAGTTTTTTTGGAGCTTCCTTGCCATTTGTCATTCAATGATTATCGATTTTCTTTGATATGTTATATTTTAGAGTTGGTGACACACGATCACATATCTACAATTATTTCTTAACTCTATTTAATATTTGAACTAATGAGCAAAACAAAATTAGAATACATCTGGCTAGATGGTTATCAGCCAACTCAGAATATGAGAAGTAAAACTAAAGTCGTCAACGATTTTGGAGGTAAGTTAGAAGATTGTCCTATGTGGTCATTCGATGGTAGCTCTACCAGACAAGCTGAGGGTGGATCATCCGACTGCCTGCTGAAGCCAGTCGCTATCTTTCCAGATCCTGAAAGAATCAATGGCTACTTAGTCATGACAGAAGTACTCAATGCTGACGGCACGCCTCATGAGTCCAATGGCAGGGCTGGTATCGATGATGATGACAATGATTTCTGGTTTGGTTTTGAGCAAGAATATTTTATCATGGACACGCAGACGCAGCTGCCACTCGGCTTTCCCGTAGGAGGCTATCCTGCACCACAAGGGCTATACTACTGCTCTGTAGGTGGTAAGAATACACACGGCCGTGATCTGGTAGAAGAGCATGCAGATCTATGCATCGCTGCTGGTCTTAACTTTGAAGGGATCAATCAAGAAGTAGCTTGTGGCCAGTGGGAATTTCAACTCTTTGCCAAAGGTGCTAAACTAGCTGGTGATGAGCTATGGGTAGCCAGATATCTATTAGATAGATTGACTGAAAATTATGGATACTACATCGAGTATCATCCTAAGCCTCTCGGTAAGCACATGGACTGGAATGGATCAGGTATGCACGCTAACTTCTCGAACACCACACTGCGTACTGCAGGATCAGAGGATGTCTACAATAAGATATGTGAGGCCTTCAGACCAGTAGTGAAAGAGCACATCGCAGTCTATGGAGAGTTCAATGATCAGCGACTGACTGGTGATCATGAGACAGCATCCATCGATGACTTCAGCTACGGTATCTCAGACAGAGGCGCTTCCATCAGAATTCCTATCGCTACAGTAGAGAGCGGCTGGAAGGGATGGCTGGAAGACAGAAGACCAGCCTCCAATGGTGATCCGTATAAGATAGCGGGAAGAATCATCAAGACGGTGAAGTCTGCCAAATTGTAATTAAGGTGTTTTGCCTCGTTTAGCGTAGCAATAGTCACTTAGATAATAGTAAAGGGATGTCATTTATGTTGACATCCCTTTTTTATGTGTAGTGATTACATGGCTTTAATCCATGACTGTTTTATTTTACAAATCCCGCAGACTCAATTTTATTTTCACTATGCTTGATTGTCTTTCCAGGCGGTTAGGATTTCTCCTGCGTAGGCTGGCCAAACTTCAGATTTGGAAGTTACATATTCCAGGGCTTTTTCCAATTGCGCGATACGGTGCGGCTGTCCCAGCACCCACGGATGAATATTGATGGACAGAATCCTTCCCCCTTCTGTACTGGATTCTTTAATTAAAAAATCACAGGCGTCACACACTTGCTCAGCCCAAGATTCTGCCGAGTGCTGATTATGCAAAATGATATGATAGTCCTCTAATTCTGTTGATAAAGGCATCGCTGTCAGGTGGCCTTGCGGTGTGCGGAATGGATAGGGCATTTCATCATTCACCCAGTCACAAAAATATGAAATGCCATGAGCAGCTAATAAATCTGGAGTGGTAGCAGATTCACTTTTGGCGGGACTCAGCCAGCCATTGATGGATTGCCCACTTAATTCTCGTAGGCTATCCAAAGCTCGCTTGATCAATTCTGCCTCTTCATCTGGATCTTGACCACCGTAGTGGAGTGTGTCCATGTGGTATCCATGGCAGATCATTTCATCTCCTCGGTCTTTTATTTTATTCAAGAGGTATGGTGTGCGTTCTGCAAGTTTAGTATTGACAGCGAATGTTGGCTTGATGTCATACTTATCGAATGTCTTTAGAAAGCGATAAATTCCAACTCTGTTGCCATAATCTCTTAAGCTGTAATGCCTCAAATCTGGATAAGGTTTTGTCATCCCTCCTGGTACTTTGAATGGAATGCCTTTTTGATTCAATGGAAAAAACTGCAGGCCTACATTCACCCAAAATGCGACACCCTTTCCCTGGGGCCAGTTTATTTTTGGACGATCCTTTAGCATTGACCAATCATAGCGATCATGGTCCATCCCATAAGTACGCTGTGGATATTGTAAGTAGTCTTTGTCTAATTCAGAGTGGCTCATGCGGTTATTGATTTAGCAGTTATGTCATTCAGTGCATCTTCATAATAGTGTTCTAAATAATAGCTTGCTATCTCCCGTCCTGTGGCTACCCATACATTGCTATGACCTGTGATGTACTCTAATGCTTCTTCATACGCTTTGATACGATGGGCACAACTCACCTGATAGTTATGCGTCGGTATGCACATGACCGTGCCACTTTCTGCTCCTTCTTGGTAGAGGCGGTCAAAGTTTTCTTTCAGCGCTTTTCCGTATTGCCTGGGTGGTACTTTTTGTACAAGGTAGGCTATGGTATCATTCATTTCCAGAGAGTAGGGTATGGATACGAATCGTTTTCCTTGGCGCAAGCGGATGGGTGTCGGCTGATCATCATGAAATAGATCACAGGAATAAAAACCTCCATCTTCACCAAACATCTCTGACGCGACTTCTGCAAATAAATCCAGTGTTAATTCTGAATGTGAGAGGGCTGGAGCGAGATATCCTGCACATTTCTGTCCCGTATGTTTATGTATGCTTTCCAGTGAATCCTTAATCATTTCTCGCTCTTGCGCTTCAGTCATCCCATAAGTATAGCGCGTATTGTATATGCCATGACTGAAGAATTCCCATTGGCGCTCATGGCACATCTTAATGATCTCTGGGTGATGGTCGCACAAGGCTGTAGAAAGTGATATGCTACCTCGAATGCCATATTTTTCCAGTAGCTCCATTTGGCGAATATGGCCAACTCTATTCCCCCAGTCCCGGATGGAGTAGCCTGGTACAGCTGGATGCGGCTGGGGCCATGGGCTTCTATGTGGATTGGGCGGAGGGTTTAGCTCATAGAATTCTATATTAGGTGCTACCCAAAAAGCCAGCTGGGCTCCATTAGGCCATTCTATCTTGGGCCGATTTTCATAAGGCCAATAGTCATAGTATCCTGGATCTTCTTTCATGATTATCTTATTTTTTGGGAGTTATTTAGAAGCGACTATTTGCTGGTCCAGCCAGGCATACACTTCCTGCACACCCATGACATCACAGTACTTCAGAGAGAGATCAGTCAGATTAGCATAGTGATAACTTTCGTGCTTATCTGCTACACATTCTTCAGGAATGATGCTCCGGTAGCCTCTCGATAATGAGTCTACACCAGCCGCACGCACACAGCCTGAGGTAGAGCCTCCTGTGAAGATGATGGTATCCACTTGATGCCAGATGAGTAAGGATTGAAGGGGCGTCTCGAAGAAGGGTGAAGGCATTTTTTTGTCATAGATGATGTCCATGTCTCGATTGACATCAAGGCGATCATCCAGTTCAGATCTGACTGATCCGTATTTAATATTCTGGAGGCTATCAGGAGTATCTGTTCTGGTGCCCCATATTCCCGCATCCTCTCCACTGTCCACATAGGCGACATAGGTCCAGACGACTGGCCAGTTCATTTTACGAAATCGCTGTGCAAGTCCGTTGACATAGTCCATCTGCTGAGGATCATTCTCATATGCGGTTTTGAATAAGTCAGTTCTGGTGTATGATTTTTGTAAGTCAATATTGACCAATGCCGCTTTGTTTCCAAATCCAAACCGCTTACGTGCTGGATTGGCCTTTACTTCTAAGTAGATTTCTTTAGCTGTTTTATTTGTTTCTTGCATGTCAGAAGGTTAGTTATGATTGATACAGTTAGCTTAGTGATTCATTATCAGTACTCATGTTGATGACTTTCAATTTCTGATTTTTTATGATCAGATTATATTATTTTTTACCATCTCCTCGATTTCTTTTTCCGTATGATTCAGCCGTTTTAAAATGGAGTGTGTATGCTCTCCAATTTCTGGCGGATCACTTATCTTTTCGGTGCGTTCGCCACCGTACTCCAGCGGGAATTTTGGCAGCTTCACCATCTTACCATTTTTCATCTTCACTTCAGACAGACTATTTCCCTTATTTAATTGTTCGTCTTCGAATAAGTCTTTGGGTTGGGAGATGGGCGCGAATGGAATGTCACCCGTTTCGCATTTATCGATGATGTCTGCTTTCGTGAGTAATTTGACCCGTTGATCTAATTCTGGCAGGAACCATTCTCTTTCGTCTATCCTTCCATTATTGGTCGATAGACTTGCATCTTCGAGCCAATCTTTCCAGCCAAAAGCTTCACAAAATCTGCGCCAGTGCTTGTCACTGATGATCCCAATGAAGACCCGATCATCATCAGCAGTCTCAAAAATCTTATAGATTGACCAGGCACTGATGCGCTCTGGCATGGGGGGGATAGGGTAGTCCACTTGGGACTGATAGGCCATGTGCTGTCCCACCATGAAGGCGCAGGTTTCGAATAGTGCGGACTTGACGAATTTTCCTTCGCCTGTCTTTTCTCTTTCGAAGAGTGCCTGCAGCACGCCGATGTAGCCAAACATGCCTCCCGTGATATCCACCACGGAGGTGCCGGCTCGCAGTGGGTCTCCACTTCTGCCCGTCATGTATGCCAGGCCGCCCATCATCTGTACGACTTCATCCATGGCGTGTCGCTTCTCATAGGGCCCACTTAAGAATCCCTTGAGCGAACAATAGATCAACCGTGGATTAAGGGTCTTCAGTTTCTCATAACCGAGCTGCAGCCTGTCCATCGTGCCAGGGCCAAAGTTTTCAATGACTACATCTGCCTCCTTCACTAATTCGTAGATGATCTTGAGGCCTTCTTCTGACTTGATGTCGATGGCCAGGCTTTTCTTATTGCGATTGTAGTACCAGAAATAGCCAGTGCCAAATCCCTTTAAGAAGCGAGTGGGACTGCCTTTCGTGGGCTCTACCAGGGTGACATCTGCTCCATTTTCTGACATTAAGAATCCCGCGCAGGGACCCATCACGGCATGCGTGAATTCTAATACTTTAATTCCCTCTAATGGTCTAACCATGCTCTTTAATTAATTTTTGAAATGCACTAAGTGGTTTGTTTTCGATGGTGGTTTTTATGGTATCGTTGAATTTATTCAAGAAGCCATACAGTGAAATGGTGAATACGATCTCTACGATTTCTGCTGTAGTGAAGTGAGTTTTTAGCAATTCAAAATCTTCATCCGTAGCAGCATTAGGCTGAGTGCCTGCATGATGAGCCAGCGTGAGCGCAGCTCTTTCTTTTTCTGAAAATAGATCAGAAGTAGGGTAGTCCCAGATGGCTTTCATTTTGGCTTCCGCTATTCCATTTTTTAGAGAGGTATAGCTGGTGTGTGCGCTGCAGTATTGGCAGCCTGAAGACTGAGATACGATATAGCCGATCATGCGCTTTAGGCCTGGATCGACACTGCCGGTATAGAGAATCGAATTAATCAGATGTCCCGCTCCTGCCAGCATCTCGGGGCAGTGGGCCATGATGAGCCCGTCCTCAGAAAGGAAGCCCATCGTCTCCGCACCCTTCAGCAGCAGGTCTTTGAACTGAGGTATCACTTCTATGTCTCTTGGTATTATTCTACTCATGGGTCTGTACGGTTTTTAAAAAGTGTTCGGCTACGATGTCGGGATGCGTCATCATGCCATTGCGAGGAATGTCGAGCTCGATCCAGTTCCAGTCTGGATTATCTTTCGCAGGTCCGGGCATCCAGTCGCTGGAGGGCTTATACTTTTGCCCTGCACATTTGATGTAGGTTTTTGGGAGTCCCTGATAGCCACCATTTTCCAGGACGAGCTCAGTGGACCATTGTTTGAATGGATGATAAGTGATCAGTTTTTTTAGCCTGGCTCTCTGCTCAGGGTATTCATCTGACAGAAGCATGTCTATGGGATACTCGGCGAACATGTCCATCTTATATCCATCGACGAATCTGGCTCTGCGCGCTTCATACGCTTCATAGTTAGGCGCTCCTGGATTAGGCCACGCTTTCATGGTGCCTTCTCTGGGGACCAGCGCATCAAAGAAAATGATGTGTTTTATTTTATTTCTTAAGCGGTCAGCCACACCCGTAATGGTCAGTCCTGAAAACGAGTGTCCTACCAATACGACTTGGTCCAATTCTTCGTAGTGGATCACATTCATGATGTCCTGTATATGGGTGTAGAGATCCACATCTTCAGTGAGTAGATGTGATCTTTCTCCTACACCAGTGGGCGTCGGCGTATAGACGGTGTGGCCCTTGGCCTGTAACACTTGCTTGACCTCTTTCCAGACCCAGCCGCCGTGCCAGGTGCCAGGCACCAAGACGAAAGTGAGTGATGAGTCGTGAGATCCAATGCGCCGCCCCATCTGGGAGATCACGCCTGCTGCTGCACTCAGCTCTAAGAATTGCCGTCTGATCATGCCAGCTTGTATTGTTTGTGCTTGTTCAGGTAGGGCACGAGTCCTCCCTCCTCTAATATGTCGATCATGATTTGTGGTAATTTCGTAGCTGGATATTCCCTGTCCTGAGTCAGGTCCTTGACTATTCCTGTAGAGAGATCATACTCCACCTGACTGCCCAGCTGGATGTCATGTTTTCCAATTTCTAATACAGCCAATCCAATATTGATCGCATTCCTAAAAAAGATGCGAGCGAAATCTTCTGCTATGATGACTGATACGCCTGACTGCTTGAGCGCCAGTGGCGCCTGCTCACGGGAGCTGCCACATCCAAAATTCTTACCTGCGACGATGATGTCGCCTGGCTGGACCGACTTGCTAAATCCCGGATCCAGATCTTCCAGCACGTGATCCGCCAGCGTGGATAGATCCAGCGTCTTGGTGTATTTACCTGGGATGATCCGATCGGTGTCTATGTTGTCTCCGTATACGTATACCATTTGTTGATTTGTTAATTAGCTTATTCGATGATTATTTGATTCGATGATTATTTGATTTACTAATTAGATGTTTCGTGAATTAGATGATACGATTTAATTTAAGTATTAATTTCTTTTTTGATGTTGATATGATTTTTGATAGCACTTTTTAGATTGACAGGAGCTCTTCCATTAACTCTTGGTTATAAGGGTATGAAGCAAACTTGATAATCGACAATGAAAACTGAAGCGTCAGTGTCATGATTAAATTTTCTTTTGTGCTCATTTATCTGTACTTATCTCTTTTTTCGTTTTTATATTCACCACATTATACTGTCCGCTTAGGCGAGATCCTGAAACGAGTTCAGGATGACTCCGGATGCTGTGGGAAAGTAGTGTGTTATCAAATCACCGCATCAAAAAAGCGCCACATCATCAAATCATCACATCACCGCATCATACTGTCCGCTTAGGCGAGATCCTGAAACGAGTTCAGGATGACTCTGGATGTTGTGGAAAAGTAGTGTGTCATTAAATCACCGCGTCATCAAATCACCGCATCAAAAAATCGCCACATCATCAAATCATTACATCACCACATCATACTGACCCCTTAGGCGAGATCCTGAAACGAGTTCAGGATGACCTCAGAGGCTGTGGGAAAGTAGTGTGTCAACAAATCACCGCATTACCACATCATCAAAATCACCGCATCATACTGTCCGCTTAGGCGAGATCCTGAAACAAGTTCAGGATGACTCTGGATGCTGTGGAAAAGTAGTGTGTCATTAATTCACCGCGTCATCAAATCACGCATCAAAAAATCGCCACATCATCAAATCAGCGCATCATACTGTCCGCTTAGGCGAGATCCTGAAACAAGTTCAGGATGACCCCAGAGGCTTGTGGAAGAGTAGTGTGTCATCAAATCACCGCATCATCAAATCAGCACATCACCACATCATCGCATCATCGCATCATACTATCCGCTTAGACGAGATCCTGAAACGAGTTCAGGATGACTTTGGTATCGCATCACCACATCACCGCATCATCTAATCAAATCACCCGGATGAGTAATTTCTCCTGCCAAGGCACTCGCCGCGACAGTCGCTGGCGCAGCCAGATAGATGTTAGAATTGGGATTCCCCATACGGCCTCGGAAATTTCGATTGGCGGCGGAGATGACGACCTCATCATTTCCAGGTACGCCTTGGTGAGTGCCCACACAGGGCCCGCAACCAGGTGTGATGATAGATGCGCCAGCTTCGATCAATATCTGGATGGTGCCATCATTCATAGCGTCCAGTAGAGTCGCTTTAGACGCTGGGGCAATCATGAATCTGACGCCCTCTTTGATTTGTTTACCCTTCAGTATGGCTGCGGCA
>CALFUK010000065.1 GCA_937929945.1 uncultured Saprospiraceae bacterium | reverse complement strand
AGGATGCTCCCCAGCAGAGCCTCAGTCCGCTTACATGACCACATGCAAATTGATAATTATTTATTTACTAACTTAGAAAAGTATTCCACAAGGGGGTTTAAAGTTTAAACTCAGTTGTCAACGAAAATCATGAGGCTTCACTTTTTTACCTTTATATTTACAACTCATGTTTCCCCAGTTCAATTTCTATAGCACACCTTTAGTCATTCTATTCGTTTGGGGGATTGTCATATCTGGACTATTACTAATTAGGTATTTTAAGAAGAGAGAATTATCCGATCTGTTATTATCGATCATTTTGATCATGTTTACCTATGAGCGGACGACCTATACTATAGGGTTCATGGCTTGGTATGACACCTACCCAAACACTAAGGTGAATTACTTCTTAGTCCCTATGATGTTGGCTTTCGGCCCGCTGGTGTATTTTTATACGAAGAGACTTACCTCAGCAGACTTTCAGTTCAAGCTGCAGCATATATGGCATTTCGTACCCCAGTTAGCCTTAGTCATTATTAGATTTGGCATTTATCTGTATGATGTAAATCAAGATGGATTTGAAAATGTGCAGAATGGTGTCTTATTCCAAAGTCAGCAAGTCCAAGTGTTAGGCATTGCTGCAAGCATATTGACAGATATATCTATCGCTATTTATCTCATTCTGTCAGGTATACTTACGTATCAGTATAAAAGTAAACTAAATGAGGTATTTTCTGATTCTTTGAAGTGGGAGCTAAAGTGGCTGCGCAACTTCTTAGTTGTATTTATCTTATACCATCTTTTTTTGTTTGTCTTGACAGAAATAGATAATCAGATAGTAGACATCAGTTATCAAGAGTATTGGTGGGCTCATTTATTCGCAGCTACTTCTTTGGTGTATTTAGGCTTGCATGGATATTTTACTGATGTCAAGAAGTTGCACGAAGCCTCCATAGAAGCAGGGACATTAAGCCTGTCTGAGCTGAATGAAGAAGACCAGTCTACGAAAATGCTAAATGAGGCTATCGTTCATGTGAAGGAAGTTATGGGTTCTGAAAAGCCCTATCTTAATGCATCACTGACTTTAGCACAATTAGCCAATATGACGCAGATGAACTCTGCTGAACTATCCCAAGCGGTGAATCAATCTGGAGTTAATTTTAATGACTTCGTCAATGCTTATCGTATCGAAGCCGAGAAACAAGCGATACAGAATGGTAGAGCAGAGACCATCACATTACTATCTATTGCTTATGAATGCGGCTTCAATAGTAAGGCCACATTCAATAGAACCTTCAAAAAAGTCACACAAAAGTCACCCAGTGAATACCTAAAGTCTATTAGCCGAACTTAGTTAAAGGCAACAAATTACTTTTCTTAAAAAATTTATAATTAACTGATTATCAATGAATTAATGGTGTCATATTATGATTTGATACCGTATCAAATTCTTTTGAGGCGATTCCCATCCTTGTTTGATCCATATTTGAGTTATTATTAATTGTAAAAAGTAAAAGCAATGAGAAAATTAGTTTTAGTCGCCTTATTCTTTTTTGTCTATTATCTCTTGAGCGCTCAGGTGATTGGAAATGGTAAAATGAAAACCATAAGCAGAAATTTTGATTCTATCCAGAAAGTATTTATCAATATTAACGGCACAGTAGACATCATATGTGGTAGTGATGAGTCTAAAGTAGAGATCACTTATGATGAGAATATCGTAGACTTAGTCAATACATCGATGAAAGGAGGTTTTCTAGTTTTGGATCAAAAGAAGTGGATTGAAGGCAGTCGCAGTGTTGAAATTACTATTTATACAGATGAACTCCGACAACTGAGGAATGACTCTTGGTCAGTCGTCAACGTTCTCGGTCTGAACCAAAAAACATTCTATGTGAATTCATCCATCAGCGAGATTAATTTAGCTGGAAAGGTAGAGCAGTTAGAGGTTTTCTCTGAGAGCAGTATCATCAATGCTAAACAGCTGACAGCCCAAGATGCGAGCATCAAGATTTCAGAAGATGGTCAGGCACATGTGCATGTCATTCATAGTTTAGATGTCAATGCTCACCAAGATGCTTACGTAAGCTATAAGTCTAAGCCAGAAGTCATTAAGGGTATGGATGATCAGACTTATGTTGCAAAGCGATCCAGTAAGAAGACCAGATTTATCAATGTGAGTTTTAAGAATAATAGTCTCAATAAAATAAGCGCCTATGTGAAAGGGCCTAAGCCAGGTGGAGGTAACTTTAGTTATGGTCTGAATTTCTTTCCATTGGCAACAAAAAAGGAGCGCTGGAGCATTGGTACGAAGCTTTATAAAATTGGAAAATTCGGAAATAAGACCTTACTCCATGAAGTGATCGCTGATGATGAAAATCAAGTCGTTAGACTCAATAAACTAAACTAGACTAAACAGGTAATTATATAGATAAATATAACTTAGCAAAATTATGATTATTCGAACACTCTTCCTTTTAATTCTATTTTCGTCTTGTCACTCTGCGAAAACAAGTATGGCAGGTCCGCCACTTGTTTCATCTCAAGATCTTTCCATGCTCATAGGCGAATGGACTGGTTCACTAACTTATCTGAACTATACGAATAACGAGCCATATACGATGCCTGCCAATCTAAACATTACTCGGGGCAAGTCCGACCATCAATTAACCTGTAACAACATATATCCGAATGAACCTCATGCCAATAATAGATATGCAATAGTGCTGTCTGAGAGTGGCACACATTTAAATCAAGAGAAGATTACCTCGAGAACGGAACTTCCCAATGGTGTAGTACAAGTGATAACTGAATCCCCTGGAATGGACGATAATAAAAGTGCGCTTATACGCCAAAGCTACCACATATCCAATGACACATTTACAATGAAGAAAGAGGTTCAATATAAACTTTCGCAGGGCTGGATCAGGCGAAATGAATTCAGCTATCGAAGAAAGCAAGGTGGGTAGACCACAGCTAAGTTATTCACTTGAAAAAGTAAATTATTTCCAGTGAATTTATCAATAGGCTCGTCAATCTTTAGAATCAGGTTTTATTTTCTGCGATACTTTCGCTTAGACCCAGCTTTACCGCCCTGTGCCTTTTGCTTGATGATCTCTCGCTTGGCGTGTCGCTTTTTATCATGCAGTAATTTTTCGATCAGATCTGAGCGCCCCATGTTATTGAGCTTGTCTCGGATGACCTGGTAGTTCTCGCGTTTATGCCAGAAGAAGAAGATGTGTTGGTTCATCTTGTCCTTTTTGCTTTTCGCAGTGTAGACGGGCCTGAGTGTATAGGGGTGTAGGCCTGTGTAGTAGATGATGGTAGCAACCGTCATCGGTGTCGGAGTGAAGTCTTGTACCTGCTCCAGTTTGAAGCCCATCTCCTTAGTTTCGGCTGCCAGATTTGCCATTTCTTCCTGTGTGGAGCCAGGATGACTGGAGATGAAGTAGGGTATGAGGGGCTGCTTCAGCCCATGTTTCTGATTGGCTTTTTCGAATTTCTCCTTGAACTTATGGAAGTGCTTGAAGGATGGCTTACGCATGATCCTCAGTGTATCATCAGAGGTATGCTCTGGCGCAACTTTTAGTCTACCACACACGTGCCTGCTGACCAGCTGGTCCATGTATTCGTCCAGGCTGCCGTCATTATTCTTATTGTAGTCATCGACTAGCAGATCGTAGCGGATGCCGCTGCTGACGAAGGCTTTCTTCACTCTGGGGTTCGCGTCGACCTTACGGTAGATCTCCGTCATCGGCTTGTGGCTGGTATCCAGATTATTGCAGACCACGGGGTGGATGCAGGAGGGGGCCACACAGCGATCGCAGATGGACTGGACCTTGCCTTTCATCTTGTACATATTGCCTGATGGTCCTCCTAAGTCACTGATGTAGCCTTTGAAGTCTGGCATCTCGGTCACCTTCTCTACTTCTTTCAGGATGGACTCTTCAGATCTGCTGGCTACGAATTTGCCCTGATGCGCTGAGATGGTGCAGAAGCTACAGCCTCCGAAGCAGCCCCTGTGCATATTGATGGAGAACTTAATCATCTCATAGGCAGGAATCGCTCCTCGTTTATCATATTTGGGGTGTGGCAGTCTGGTATAGGGCAGATCAAATGAAGTGTCAATCTGTTCTTCAGACATGGGTGGAAAAGGCGGATTGATCACTATCTTATCATCACCAACGGCTTGGATAAGCCGTCTTGCCTGTACTTTATTTGATTCTTGTTCGATGTGCTTGAAGTTAGCAGCAAATGCTTTTTTATTCCGCTGGCAGCGCTCATGCGACGAAAGTGTCAGGTCTTCCCAGACTGGGTGAGCCTCTATCTCTTCATTCCGATCAGCCAAGAAGGCAGTCTGCTTAATATCTCGTATCTCACTGAAAGACTCTCCTGCGAGAATGCGCCTGACGATCAGTCGCAGTGGCAGCTCGCCCATGCCATAGACCAGCATATCAGCACCTGACATGGACAGTATATTCGGGAATAGCTCATCCTTCCAATAGTCATAGTGTGTCACCCGCCTGAGCGATGCCTCTATACCTCCGATCAGGACAGGGATATCTGGATAGATGGACTTAAGTATTTTGGTATATACCGTCGTAGCGTAGTCTGGTCTGAAGTTAGCTTCTCCTTTGGGTGTGTAAGCATCGGTGGACCTTTTTCTTTTCGATGCGGTATAGTGATTCACCATGGAGTCCATGCAGCCAGAAGTGACACCGAAAAATAACTTAGGCGTCCCCAGTTTTTTAAAATCGCGGAGATCATCTTGCCAGTTGGGCTGAGCGATGATGGCTACTTTCAGCCCCTCGCTTTCTAAGATTCGGCCGATCACAGCTGTGCCAAATGCGGGATGGTCCACGTAGGCATCACCAGAGATCAGGATCACATCCAGCTGTTCCCAGCCCCGCGCTTCCACTTCTTTTTTAGTGATTGGTAGCCATTTCGATAGATCTGTTTTTGCCATATGGCAAAGATACGGGTATTTACTCTAGTGCTATGCAAAAATGGATTTACATTCGAAGCTTGAAATCAGCTATGATAAGGCCAATTAAGCCATCTTTTGAGATGAGTCAGCTTGATTATTTGCTTATGGATATTGAGCATCGTCCTTAAAATAGATAAAAACGTGAGTCAGATAGGTGATTGGAAGTGATAAGTGATCTTAGAGCTTGGTCATCCACTGATACACATTTATAACAAATAAAATCGATACACATGCGAGTGGCAGTTATTGGTGGTGGTGCAGCGGGCTTTTTTGCTGCCATACATGCTAAGGAAAATTACCCTGATGCAGAGGTCAGCCTACTAGAAAAGACGAACAAGCTGCTAGCCAAAGTGAAGATCTCTGGTGGGGGCAGGTGTAATGTCACGAATGCCAGCACATCGATCAAAGAGCTCTCGGATGCCTATCCTCGTGGAGCTAAGCTATTGAAGAAATTACTTAGAGAGTTCAGCACGCAGCATACTCGTGAGTGGTTTGAGTCCCGAGGTGTGCCACTGATGGTCCAAGAAGATCAATGCATCTTTCCTGTATCCCAGGATTCGCAGAGCATCATCGACTGTCTGATGCATGCCTGCCGAAAGCTTGACATCAAGATTCTGACAAAGCACAATGTAAAGACCATCGTCCCAAAGGATGGTCAGCTGGTCTTAGGCTTTATGAATCAGGACATACAGCCCATGAAGATGGATAAGGTGATCCTGGCTACTGGTGGTACACCTAAGCGAAGCGGCTTGGAGTGGCTGGAGGCTATGGGCCATCAGATTGCTGATCCTGTCCCTTCGCTTTTCACCTTCAATATGCCGAAAGAGAAAATCACTGAGCTCATGGGTGTGGTCGTGAATCCTGCCACAGTCAGCATTCAAGGCACTAAGCTGAGGGCAACTGGCCCCTTGCTTATCACGCACTGGGGGATGAGTGGTCCCGCTATATTGAAGCTCTCAGCCTTTGGTGCCAGGACGATGCAGGAGATGCACTACCGCTGTGTCGCTCAGGTCAACTGGGTGAATGTGAAGTCCTTTGACGAGGTCTTGTCAGAATTGCAGCGACTGCAAGCTGATGCGCCGAAGAAGCAGCTCAGTAATCAGCGCCCCTACCTGCTGCCTAACCGGCTCTGGGAATACCTATTGCAGAAAGCTGATCTTGCGCTGGATAAGCCGTGGCACGAGCTGGGACGAAAGTCTCTGAATCGATTAGTCACCTTACTCACCAAGGATGAATATCAAGTGAGTGGCAAGACGACATTCAAAGAAGAATTCGTCACTTGCGGAGGTGTCAGTCTGTCCAGTGTAGACCCGCAGACACTACAGAGTCTCGCAGTGCCAGGTCTGTACTTTGCTGGTGAGCTGATGGATGTCGATGGCATCACTGGCGGCTATAACTTTCAGGCAGCTTGGACGACAGGCTATATTGCAGGACAGCTGCGATGACATGATGATACTAAAGGTTTAAGGACTAAAATAGGCTCAACTTATAGTGACATTTATTGTTTGACAAAGCAATTGATTATTTTCTGATTTATTAATTTCTCGTGAATTCATTTTAGAATATGCAGATCAAAGTTCGTCTTTTTGTTTTTGTGCTCCTATCTGTATCCGTAGCATCTGCGCTCGGACAAAATACAAGCGACCATCGTCTTTTTATCATGGGGAACAGCACCATAGATCACCAGCTGCAAGCTATTCCGACACCGAGTGATGAGACATCCGTCCCGCACTGGGTGTATCTATTTGCTCAAGAGGCAAATGCTTCTTTTGCAGCTGGTGGTGATTTTGGTTTTTTGACCCAACATGACGACTTGAACTTTAATTCGAATTTAGGGTGGGATATAGTACCTGGTGTTTGGGATGCTGACCAAGAGCCTTTTGCAGATGCAGACATTTCCTCTGTGATGTTTACGACGGCTAATTTTATACAATATGTAGGACCAGATGATGCTCATCCGTTGGATGCTGCTACCAGTGTAGTCCAGTCTACGGAGCTCTTGATGGACTGGGTAGACCAGCAGGAGAGTGGAGTGAGATACTATCTGTATGAGAACTGGCCAGAGATGGACCTGCAGCAAGCTTTTCCACCTAACTTACCGGCCCAGTCAGAGATAGACGATTATCATAATGAGACGACAGGTCCATTTCATGACTGGTGGTTAGACTATCAGGACTTAGTATTAGCATCAAGGCCTGAGCTTAATGTGAGGATGATTCCAGTGGGTCGCATCTTGAGCCAGATACTTCGAGATGAGATTCCTGGACAGATACCATTCGATGAGGTCTATGAGGACTCTGCTCCGCACGGGCGGGCTACACTTTACTTTTTGGCGGGGATGATCACTTATATGGGTATGTATGAAGAGATCACGCCAACGGGCTATGCCGTACCTGCTATCATCCATCCTGTAGTCAGGGACAATTATCAGAGTCTTGCTGATTTTATCTGGGCTGAGCTCAGTGCTTTCACAGATGATGAGGGAAGGAGTCGCGTCTTTTTTAATACCACAACCTCAGTCTCAGATGTGGACCTGGTCGAAGATTGCATCGTGCTCAATCCTAATCCGTCTTCTGGGATATTTACCATTTCAGGCATGTTGTCAGCATATCATCTTGACATCATAGATGCTCAGGGCCATGTCTTTGAATCTCTGGATACTGAGGATGCTGCTCTGACCATTGATATCAATGACCTTCCAGCTGGATTGTATTTTATCAGGATGCAGAATAAGTCTAATCTGGAGATGAGTCTGACTAAGATATTGAAGCAGTAAAAATAATGTGGCTGCTGCCAAGGATGCAAACAGCCACATTTATTCTGAATATTCTTTACTAATAAATTCGCCTTAATCCGACTTTGTCATTTCGATTAAATTCACCATTGGCGCTTGATGTAAAACACGCGTTCATAATTGAGGTGGGGGCATAGCCTCTGGCTGTACCTGGTATATATATGGCACCCTCTGGTTCGGCTCTTTCTCTTGATCCAATATCACAGGTACTTCGGTTAAACCAGTCCGTGTGTCTCAATCCGACAGAATGACCCATCTCATGAGTGATGACATGCTCGTGTATATTTCTTGAGAAAAAATTTAAATTAAATATCGCAATGAACTTATTGGGCCGTCCGCCACTGGGGAATCCCGCTATACCTCCCGAAGCTGATTCGTTCACTGTGTCATCAAAGACCACCATGTCTGCCCGATTGACTGCATTCTGCGATGAACCAAAGCTTAATCTGAATTGAAGTGAGACGCCAGATAAATTATTATAATTTCTGACAGCGTCTCTCAACCCATTTTTTGCTTTGTTGGATAATCCCTGACGAGATCCCGTAAATCCAAGTATATCAATGGTTCTGTTGGCACCGCTTACTAAATTTCGAGTGCGGTATTGCTTTTTTTGACTCGATATCTCGACTAACTCTTTTTGAGTCATCGCTATGTCGCCGCCTATGACCATTTTTCTACTGACGTTCCGTCTGGATAATTAAATACTTTAGTTGTGACAGTCCCGTCATCAATTTCAAGTGTTTTAACCATGTCTAATATTTTTTCATCAGTCACTAACGCACCGTCATTATCAAAACTGTAGACATCTTCCATGGCTATCATGTCATGAGAGTGGGATGTCTCACTTTCACAAGAGACTAAGAAAAGTAAAGCTGTGAATAGTATTAGAATTAAATATTTATAAATCATTTTCAATTTTTGAATTAATTAAAATAAAAGCATAGCACGCTAAATCACATTAACGTGAATCAATAAACAGTAAGTGGCTGTGCAAGAAAAATAAACACAGCAAACAACAAAGAAAGTAGTCTGGTATACCAATGATGACTAAACGGAAAATAAATGAAGGGATGACTAAGCTAATAAAAATGGCATTTTATAAAATGGTAATTATGATGTCAGCGCGAAGTCACTTTGATACAGTAAGTCTTAATATTCGTTCCTTGCAGAATATAGGTTATAATAAAAGACTGGCACTCAAAATTAAACCTTATGAGCTTGTTTGGCTTTTCGTGTGTTGCAGATCATCGAAGAACTGAAAAGTCCTTCGTACATTTTTATTCCAATAAGACCATTCGTGAGCTCCCTGTAGCTCTTCGTAGTGATGAGGGATATTCTGTCCCTGTAGATATTGATGCAGCTGACGATTGCCTTCCAGCAGAAGGTCTGAGCTTCCGCAGTCGAAGCGTATCGGCTTTAACTCGCTGGTGGTAGATACCAGCTCTTCGATTGAAGCGATGCCAGTAAGCTCTTGCCACAGGCTCCAGTCTTCTTCTACGAATTGGCTCATTTGTTCGATGTGGGTGATTGAAGAATGAGCACTGATACCTCTGAAGATCGGATGTTGTAAGCCGATCCAAAATGCACCCCAGCCACCCATAGACAAGCCTCCAATGTAGAATTGGCTCTCGTCACTGACTTCTTGGATCTCTTGCATGATCAGATTAGGTAGCTCTGTGCCGATCCAGCTCTGGTAATTCTCTACACCATGATCCACATAGCCACTACCATCTCCCCACAGACCATCTGAAGGGGTGACCAGGACAAATGGTCTGATTTCACCAGCACTAACCATGCGCTGCAATGTGAGGTAGGCACCTGCTCCCATATTCCAAGAGAAGTGGCTGCCGTAAACGCCGTGTAGTAATACGATCACGGGTAGATCTGATTCAGCCTTAGCTTCTTTAGGAATGAAGACAGAAGTATCCACGCGCTTATGCAATGCTGGGCTTTTGCAGGTGATGTGCCTGATGCCACCAACTTCAAATTTAGGATCAGATATTCTGACGGTGCGAAACTGCGTCATATGAGATAATACGAATCTATGTATAATACTTGACGCCACTCTCTGAGATTAGGTCATGGCATCAAGGGAGTTTTTTAATTAAACACATCGGGACAAGCGTCCACAATGTCTTGATAGATCGGCTGATAATTAAACCATCCGGCAATAGGGAAGCCCACTTCATTATTTCGTGTATTGAGTGCTGTGTCGTGATCAATTGGCTGTGGCTTGATGCCTGTCTGCTCGGCCATGATTTGTGACTGGAAGCAGCGCTCCATACAGATGAACCACCAGGTGGCTTCTTCGACCGTACCGCCCACGGTCAGATGGCCATGATTTTTTAGGATGGCTGCTTTCTTATCACCCAGGGCTTTAGCGATTCTATCACCCTCACTGGTATCGAGTACTACGCCTGTGTATTCTTCATAAAGCCCATGGTCATCATAGAAGGCACAGGCATCTTGAGTCAAGGGGTCTAAGAGTCGGCCAAGTGTGGACCATGTCTTACCATATAGAGAGTGGGCATGTGCTGCGGCGACTACATCAGGCCTGGCAGCGTGCACGCGGGAGTGTATAGCGAAGGCTGCTTGATTGAGCATAGAGTGCTTGCCTTCCACTATTTTTCCTTCGCCATCGACTAAGATGAGGTCTGATACCGTAATCCGATTAAAGGATAGACCAAAGGGATTTACCCAAAACTTATGTTCATCCTCAGGATCTCTGACCGTGATGTGTCCTGCCACGCCCTCAGAAAAGCCAAACTTGCCAAATACGCGAAATGCTGCCGCGAGCTGCTGCTTTCTATAGGTTCTTTCTTCTTCGATGCTCTCTCGCTTTGGCATCATGGCTTCTAAATGTTTTGGATTGGCTACTGGCATGAGTTTTTATTTTGTCCTAATATATTACTTTTCACATAGAGAATGGATTTTGATTCATAAAGGATGATTTTGATCAAGCTCTTAGTCTTTACCATAGTATAATGATATGTGGATCATGTGCCTATCGTCCTCAATTTTCTTATTTTGGATCAGAATTTCACTGCATGATGTATCTGCGGCTGTGATATTTATGGAGTCCAAATGAGTGACACGATGTGGTGTCTGGCATATGCAGCATTGTAATTAAATCGAAGAAACGGCACTGTCAGAGTTAATCAGCCCTAACATGTAGATCATAGTACTTGGATAAACATAAAAAGCCATCCATCAAAAAAAGTAATCATATGAAGAAGTTATTTTTATTGTTTTGTTTAGCCATCCTCTATTATGGCATTCATGCTCAAATCACCGACCCTGTAGCTACAGAAGTATGGGAGCCAGAGCCCAAGGCAGTGCATCCAGGTTCGGTGACTGCAGCACCCTCAGATGCAGTCATATTAGGTCCTGACGCATGGGTCCATAAGGACGGTGCTGCCCTCCAGTGGGATGTCGCTGATGGCGTCATCACAGTGAAGAAAGGCACAGGAGCTATATTTACAAAAGAAAAATTTGGTGACTGTCAGCTGCACCTAGAGTGGCGAGCACCGAAGGTCATCGAAGGGAAAGGGCAGGGCAGAGGCAACAGTGGCGTCTTCCTGCAGAATCGATATGAGGTCCAGGTCTTGGACAGCTATCTGAACCGGACTTACTCTAATGGTCAGGCTGGATCAATCTATAAGCAGTCTCTTCCCTTAGTCAATGCGATGAGTCCGCCGGGCGAATGGAATACCTATGATATCATCTATGAGGAGCCTCACTTCAATGCTGATGGTATTAAGGTGTCATCTGCATACATCACGGTACTGCATAATGGGGTTCTCATTCAGAATCATACGGAGATCAAGGGCACGACACCTTACATAGGGCTGCCGAAAAATCCGCCCCATGAAGATGATGTCATCCAGCTGCAAGATCACGGTAATCCAGTGAGCTTTAGAAATATGTGGATCAGAAAACTCTAGTAAGCGAGCCTTCTTCTATTTACCAGAAACGAATCATATGAAAGGTCTATGACGTAAATAATTAAGACAGCCAAATGGATGATTGAACTTAGTTATTTGCTGACAGGCCTTCGGTTCTAAAAATTTAAACTTATGAAATTATTAATCATCACAGGTGACGGAGGCGAAAGTTACGAGACGCTCTATGCCATGCATCGATTCCAAGAGGCAAGGTGGGAAACGACAGTCGCTGCCCCTACCAAGAAGCCACTCAACTTAGTCATACATGACTTTGAACCAGGCTGGGATACGTACATCGAGAGAAAGGGCTACTATGTCGAGTCGGATATAGCTCTGTCAGATGTACGGCCAGCTGACTACGAGGCAGTATTGCTGATAGGTGGAAGGGCTCCAGAATTCTTGCGTAATGACCAGCGGGTGATCGACATCGTCAAGCATTTTTCAGAATCTGATAAATTCATCTTTGCCATATGTCATGGCATTCAGATACTAGTCACCGCTGGCTTAGTCAGAGATAAAAATATCACTTGCTACGAGCATGTTAAGTTTGAAGTGGAAAGCTGCGGTGGGACATTCATTGGTAAAGATGAAGCGGTCCGTGACGGGAAGATTGTCACCGGGCAGACCTGGCAGTCACATCCAGATTTTTATCGATTGGTATTCGAGTGCTTGGCAGAGTAGTGCTCTGCTCAACTGATGATATCATAGACCACCTCTCCATGCACATCAGTCAGTCTAAACTCTCTTCCTTGGAATTGGTAGGTGAGCGACTCGTGGTCAACTCCTAGCTGATGTAAGATGGTAGCCTGCAGGTCATGGATATGGATTTTACCAGAGATGGCATGATAACCTATCTCGTCAGTTTCGCCATAGGTGACGCCAGTCTTCACGCCAGCTCCTGTCATCCACATCGTGAATGCTTCTCCATGATGGTCTCTGCCTTTGAATGGATTTTTAATGCCGCCGCGATTTTCTTGCATCGGTGTCCGACCGAATTCTCCTCCCCAGACGACTAAGGTATCCTCTAGCAGTCCGCGCTGCTTGAGGTCGATGATCAGTGCCGTCATCGGCTTGTCGATCTCATGGCATCTCTGTAAGAACCCACCGTGTAAATTTTCAAAATCATTACTGCCGTGAGAGTCCCAGCCTCGGTGGTAGAGCTGGATAAATCTGACATCTCGCTCTGCTAACCTTCTAGCGAGCAGGCAGTTATTGGCAAATGATACTTCACCAGGATGAGTGCCGTATAGCTCATGGATGTAGTCTGGCTCACTGCTCAGATTCGTAGCTTCTGGCACCGTCATCTGCATCTTGAATGCCAGCTCGTACTGTGCCATGCGAGATAGTATTTCTGGATCGCCTATTTCATCGTAGGATTGCTGATTGATCTCATTTATGGTACGGATAGCCTTCTTTCTGATGTCTCGCGATATGTAGTCCGGATTTTTAATGTAGAGCACGGGGTCACCTTTTGATCTTAGCTCTACCCCTTGGTATTCTGATGGGAGGAATCCACTGCCCCAGAGGCTCTTGCCTCCACTTGGGATAGAGTTACCCGATACCAGTACGACGAATCCTGGTAGATTTTCATTCTCAGATCCCAGTCCGTATGTGACCCAACTACCGAATCCTGGCCGGCCAGTACGCGGACTACCGGTGTGCATAAAGAGTTGTGCGGGAGCATGATTGAATTCTTCGGTATGCACTGCCTTGAGAAATGCGACATCATCCACGACCTGACTAAATTCTGGTAATAACTCTGATACCCAGCTTCTCGATTCGCCGTACTGCTGGAAGGAGAACTGTGGTCCGAGCATTTCGGGGACCCCCTTGATAAAGGCGAACCGCTTACCCTCTAAGAATGAATCTGGACAGGCTTGGCCATTTAATTTTTGTAGCAATGGCTTATAATCGAATAGCTCTAACTGTGACGGAGCCCCAGCCATATGCAAGAAGATCACTCGTTTGGCTTTGGGTATTTTCTTAGTGAGCTCCTTGACCTGAGACTCTATTGATGAGGTCTGAGTGGATGACTGACATCCCATCAGTGATCCCAGGGCCATTGCCCCCAGTCCGATAGACCCATCCTTTAGAAAGTGTCTTCTAGTCAGTCTGTCTTGCTGGGCTTCATGTAGTTCTTGGATGATTTTCATGCTTACTGCTTTAGGTCCATTAAGGATTAGTTTCTCATAATGAATTCATCAAGATTTAGAATGACATTGGCCACATTCACCGTAGCATAGAAGTCTATTTCCGAAGCAGATAGGTGGGTTTCTTGTTTAGACTGGTAGTCTTCTACTGTACTATTATAGAAGGCTAATAAGTCACGATGTGCAGCTGGTTCAGGCGTTTTCATAAGAGCGGCGTAATACATGTCACTGATGCGAGTGTCTATATCTTGTGCATACTTAGCCAGAGAACCGCGTGCCATCTGTTCTGCAGCTTCTACGAATACAGGATCATTAAGCGTCACCAATGCCTGCAGTGGTGTGTTAGTTCTAATTCTTCTGGATACACACAGCTCACGACTGGGTACATCAAATGTCTGCATAGAAGGGTAAGGGCTGACTCGTCGCCAGAATGTATAGAGGGCCCTGCGGTATTGGTCGCCCGTGGTATCTTGCCGCCATGAAGCAGCATGCCTGATCACATTCCAGACACCTTCTGGCTGATGCGGCATCACACTTGCTCCGTATACTTCAGAATTGAATAAGCCACTGACCTGCAGTGCTTGGTCCCTGATGGCTTCTGCTGACAACCGATAGCGGCTCCCTCTTGACAGATATACATTGAGGGGGTCCGCGGCATATTGCTTTGGACGAATCTGAGAGCTCTGCCGATAAGTGTGTGAGAGGACTATTTTCTTTAATAAAGTCTTTACACTCCATTCATCTGCTGTCATGAACTCTACAGCCAGCCAGTCTAAGAGTTCTTGATGCGAAGGTGGGTCACCCTGGGTGCCAAAATCTTCGAGTGTAGCCACGAGCCCCCGTCCAAATAGTTGCTCCCAAAAACGGTTGACAATGACTCGTGCTGTCAATGGATTCTCAGGACTGACCAGCCACTTGGCTAAGCCTAGTCGATCTTTAGAATATGACTCATCGAAAGGCGTTAAGAATCCTGGAGTGTGAGGATCGACTTTTTTTCCATGTACGAGCCAATTGCCTTTTTCGAATACATGAGTGCTGCGCTGTTCTTCCTTTGGTAATTCTGACATAATCGGTACTGCGGCAGGCTGAAGTTGTAGGTACTCTTTCAGCTTCTCTTGATAGGTATCTGAGAGGGTGTCACCATCAGATTTTAATTCTGTAAGCACTTTCTCATATCTTATTTTAGCATTATGGTCTATTGGAGAGTAAAGCTCCATCACAGGTAGATCCATACTGTTATCTCTATCAGCTGTATTATTAAAGAAGGCGTAGAGCCCATAATATTCTTCATGCTTGATGGGGTCATAGGGGTGGCTGTGGCATTGCACACAGGCTATGGTGGTACCTTGCCAGATTTCGAAAGTGGTATTCACTCTATCCAGTACTGCAGCGACTCTAAACTCCTCATCATCCGTCCCACCCTCATCATTGGTCATCGTATTGCGATGGAATGCGGTGGCCAGTATCTGATGCTCAGTCGCATCAGGCAGAAGGTCGCCTGCTATTTGTTCTATAGTGAATTGATTAAAAGGCATATCCTGATTGAAGGCATGTATGACCCAGTCTCGGTATCTCCATATACTTCTTCTGATGAGGTCTTTTTGGTAGCCCTGTGAATCTGCATAGCGAGCCAGGTCTAACCAGACGGACGCCCAGCGCTCGCCAAAGTGGTCAGACGCCAACAGATGATCGATGAGGCGCTCATAGCCAGTGTCGGTGGTGTCTGACAGATACAGCTGTGCCTCTGCAGGTGTCGGTGGCAGACCAGTCAGGTCTAAGCTAACTCTGCGCAGCAGAGTCGCAGCGTCGGCTCTGGCAGAGGGTTTCAGGTTTTGTTCATCAAGCTGAGCCATGATAAAGTGATCTATTTCGTTTACTGCTGGTGCTCCGGCTGCAGCAGATATTTCTGCGTCCCGATCAGGTGCGAGGTATGCCCAGTGTGTGCCCCATGAGGCACCTTCATTAATCCACTGTTCGATGGTTTTTATTTCTTGTTCTGAGAGTGGAGGTCTATCTGCAGGCATCAAGAGATCAGGATCGTCACTGGTGATCCGTTTAAATAGTTCGCTGGCGTGTGCGTTCCCTCTGACAATGGCGGACTGACCAGACTTAGTAAGGGCATAGGCATCCTCTTCGAATAGAAAGCTGAGTCCACTTTGAGCTTTGACTCCACCATGACAGGCCAGACAATGTTTGTTTAATATGGGTCTAACGTCACTATTGAAGTCTATTGTGTCATGACTGCACGATGAGTACAGCAGCAGTGCACTGAAGATAATCCATGATGTGACGTATCTCTTTTTCATCCAAGACAATAGATTTATTAATGTACTGAATTTCTACTTGCTATCTCTTGTACGACAAAAAAAGTGTGAATAACAATTCTAATTAGTAAGGTGGCTAGCAGCATCAGATAGTGGTATCCTAATGTAAAGTGATAGTGACTCTGATTAGCCCAATTTGAATTTTACTGTTATCTTATTTGCTAAAATGATGACAATTAGATGGTGGAAGTACCATGCACTAAATGCACAGATCTATTCAAACACGCAAAGAATCTTTGATCGAAGCAGCTGAGATCTTTTACCACACGCGCTTAGATATGAAGCACTATCCTAATATCCCATCCTCCTTCAGCTTATCGATCGTCTGCTGCTGTATGCCATTGAATGCTGACTTTGGGAGTACTTCATCGTGAAATTGATTAGCAGGGTAGAAGGAGTGCTGGCTGTATGATGGTGCATACAATTCGAACCGCTGTCTGGCAATGTAGTTTTTCATAGACACCCGAGATCGATATTCGCGTAGGGCTTCGATGTGGATATAGGCATTAGCTACGACGCTCTCACCCACCAGTGCTTCTGCCAGTATGTGGCCATCATAGTGGACGATCTGTGAGTGTCCGTCTGTGCTATTAGAGAGGACAAGACTGTCTATCATAGCGGCGGAATTAGCAGATATGACATAGGCCATATTTTCTAGAGCACGGGCTCTCTTGCCAATATTTTTTTTCGAAAGGGTGGCACTAGCTATTTCAGAGGAGGAGTGCAAGAAGACCTCTGCGCCTCTCATCATCAGGCAGCGCGCTACCTCTGGATACAGTATTTCTTCAGAGGCGATGCAGGCTAATTTTCCCAGCTCAGTGTCCACCACAGGGAAGAGCGACTCATAGCCATAGATCTCCACATACTTATCTAATACATCGTGAGGGGTAGGTGAAAACATGGAGTTCAGCCGTCTGTAGTTTAGAATCATCTTGCCAGATGGGTCTATGATGAAGCTGGCTTGGAAATAAAAATCTGGGAAGTTGTCATCTGTTTCGTAATAGTTACCAGAAAGAAATATACCCTCTCGCTGGCAAATGTCACCAAGCCGTGTGAAGATTTCATCATCCTTGGAGAAGCAGGCTTTATCTCGCCACTGCTCTATGTTTTCTCTGGTCGGAAATCCTGTGAGGAAGTATTCGGGCAGTACAATCAAGCGCAAAGAGGGGCCAATGAATTTTTTGGCGCCAAAAATTTGTCTACTGATGGTATTGATGCGTCCATCGATGACCTCTCTCACTTCTGCCTTAGTATCATATTTATTGATAGCTAAGCAGGGTATCTGCATGGCTAGCGCGATGTAGTCTTTTATCTTTGGAATATCAGGCATCCATCATGTTTTTAGTAATGAGTTGCAAGTGACTTAGGAATTGTTTTTTTTCTTGCATGTTCAGACCTTTCAGTTGGCTTTTGTTAGACTCTGTCCTTTCTGGGTGGATATCCATAATGAGTTTTTCTGCTTTCTCAGTCAGGACGAGTCTTTTGATTCTCCTGTCTTCCTTGTCCTCTATTTGCTTGACCAGTTTTTTTGTCATCAGCACATTGAGCAGGTTAGTGATGTTAGCTCTGGTGACGCCCAGCGATTCTGCCAGTTCAGTGGCCATCATAGGTTTGTCATGTTTTTCTCTTATTAGGTAGGGTAGGTTGGGGTCCTTTGCTAGATGGATCAAGATGATCCACTGCTGATTGGACAGGCCAGCCTTTTGTATGAATTCCACATTCTTACTGACTAATTTGATAGCGGTCTCATAAATCCCCAGCAGTATTGATGTCTCTAAGCACTTTTCTATCATATGTTTAATCCTTTGTGTAGCTAATTTTAAATGTCGTCTTTGGCTGGTGTCGCACTGTTTGTTTTTTTATGATTTGCCAATGGCACCCTCCAGGACCTGCAAATATAAAGCTTTGTTCTCCAAATTCATTTTTCAAAACCCTCTCTGTCTTTATGCCTTGACCTCTGACTAGCTCATGTACGTATTGTATCTTATCTGTATAGAAACTATGCAGTGTCACGCCCAGCGAGCCGATTTGTTGTAAGTGAGATTTGTCTTCTGTAGCCTGAGTCGGAATGAAAAATTTTAATTTGCCACAGATATTATTGGGCGAAATAAAACCCTGGTACCAGTGACCCTCTCCCTCTTGGAGTAGGAAGACCTCGCGAGGCCCTTTTTTAGTATGGTCATCTATGATTGGATCATCTTCTGGTATCAGGCCTAATGCCTCGGTCAGATAGCTCATCTGCTCTAAGCTTGTACCCTTCACAAAGAAGTCATGGTGGGTGAATTCACTTGTCTTCAGATTCGCATCCTGATTGATGGTGCCATAGCCGTCGATGGCATAACCATAGCGTTGGAAAAAGATGTGATTGAAGAATGAGCTATACACTGCATTTTCTCGCACGATGATGGGCCTCTTGAAAAAGTCATTGTCTCCATCATTGATCCCGAATAAGTCATCAGAGACGGGCACTGTCGATTTCCACGTATGCTTAGATTTGGCATGTGTGTAGATGTCGTGGAGGCGGTGGATGTCTTGTGTCATCATGACCGAGATACGCTGGCCGATGGTCCTCGGAGCAGCATATTCTAATCCATGGTTGAGCGGCGTCTCCCATTTTATCAGCCTTAGGAGCCCATGGCTGTCGATCTCTCCATTCTGCATTCTGATGGACTCCATAGCTGATGCATAGCCGTACACTGATGCAGCTTCCTCCGCAGTGAGTGATGATGCAGCGATCTGGCTGAAGCCGAATTCTTGAAAATAGCGTGTCGCATAGTCAAGGTCATCCGTAGCTAAGATGACTTCATACAGACCACTGATTCCTGTATCGGGTATATGTTTTGCATTCTGTTCCGGTGTCAAATTTCTAATATTAGTTTTCCAAAATTCTTACCTGAAAAGAGCATCTTGAGTGCAGATGGAAATTGCTCAATGCCTTTTACGGTATCTTCCTTGGTGTTCATCTGTCCACTTTCTAACCAGCCAGAGATATCAGCGACAGCTTTCGGATAGTCCTTAATGTAGTCGAATACGATGATGCCTGTGATGTAGCCCCGGGCTGTCACGATCTTCATGTAATTACTCGGACCGTATATCTTCTTTTTGTTGTATTGGGATATAGCACCACAAATGACGACTCTGGCGCCCTTAGCTAAGTGCCCGAGAGCGGTGTCTAAGATAGGACCACCGACGTTATCATAGAATACATGGACGCCGTCGGGGCAGTGAGTCTTGAGCGCATCTGCTACATCTTCTTCTTTATAGTTGATCGCTGCATCAAAACCACATTCTCCAGTCAGGTAGTCACATTTCTCTTGACTACCAGCTGTACCAATGACGGTACAGCCCTTGATCTTGGCTATCTGACCGACGGTGGACCCTACGATTCCAGCTGCACCTGATATGAATACTGTTTCACCAGCTTGTGGCTTAGCTTTTTCTAATAGGCCAAAGTAGGCAGTCATACCGGGCATGCCTAATATGCCAAGGTGCCATGACAGTTTACCAGAGGACACATCCAGCTTGGAGAGACCCGTACCATCTGATACGGCGTACTCCTGTGCTCCTAAGAGGCCAGAGACAAAGCTACCCACTTGATGATCCGGATGCTTCGAGGCGATGACCTCTCCACAGGAGAAGGCTCGCATCACTGTACCGATCTCGACGCCTTTAATATAGGTGGTCCCTGCATTCATCCATCCTCGAAGTGCAGGATCTAAAGAGATGTAGCTTATTTTAACTAATAATTGACCTTCAGCTATGTCTTCGTCGATCACGGATGAAGCGATCTTGAAGTCAGTTTCTTTTACTTCACCATCTGGCCTCGCGGCTAAAAGGACTTGCGTATTTTTCATGTGTTATATCGATTTTCAAGAATATTTTATTAGTTAATGTACTTAAAAGTTAACTATATTAACTAAATTTATCTGAATTAGTAAATTCTTTGACAAATTCTGTTGAATCAGATACTAAAGATATCCGAATGAGATGCACAAACATGACGCATAAGCTTATGACACAGTTTGGATTTTCAAAGTCGATTTCATAGATGTAGTTATAAGGTGAAATACCAATCTGCAAGCGACATATTTTAATCATAAAATTGTGTGTCTTAACTATCCGCCTCTTAGACGCCTCAAGTGCATAAGGTGAGACTACGTAATTAATGCAACATAATAAGATAAAGACCTGAATGAGCCGCCAAATAAACATTAAGCTTCCTGAATCCATTCACTGTAGAATCTACGGAGAGGGACCGGCTATCATGCTTTTTCATCCGTCTCCTAATAGCTCACTGATGATGGAGCCATTTGCTCAGCTGCTAGCGGCGCATCATACAGTCATCTGCCCAGACACTCCAGGCTATGGCCAGTCAGAAAAATTAAACATTGAAAATCCAGCTATCGCAGATTATGCACATCAGTTCAAACGACTCATCGACGCGTTAGAAATAGATCAATGCGCCATCTATGGATCAGCCACCGGTGCTCAGATAGCGATCAGATTGGGAATAGAGTTTCCAGAAGCAGTGTCTCATTTATTTTTGGATAACTGTGCTCACTTCACAGATGAAGAGCGTGAGGCG
>CALFUK010000064.1 GCA_937929945.1 uncultured Saprospiraceae bacterium | reverse complement strand
CTCAATTCTGAAAATGCCATCAAAGCCAATGCCTTCATGCAGCTCTGCAATCAGCATCAGCTGCCCATCATATCTCTGGTAGATACGCCCGGCATTATGGTAGGCCCAGAAGCGGAGACATCCGGCACGGTGAAGCTCGCCTCAAGGCTCTTTATCACAGGCGCTCAGCTGAAGGTCCCTTTCTATGCCATCGTCGTGCGCCGTGCCTACGGCCTTGGGGCTATGGCCATGGTCGGTGGTAGCACGCATGTTCCAGATTTTGTAGTGGCCTGGCCTACGGGAGAGTTTGGAGCTATGGGATTAGAGGGTGCGGTCAAGTTAGGATTTAGAAAAGAATTAGAGGCGATACAAGATCCAGAAGAGCGTCAGCAAGAATACGACAGAATGGTGGCGCTGGCCTACGAGAGAGGTAAAGCCATCAGTATGGCCAGCATGTTCGAGATCGATAATGTAATAGATCCCATTGAGACGAGATCATGGATTGCCTCAGCTTATCGAAAACATCGCAGCTGAACCAATTAAATCCTAATGACCTGCATCAGAAAAATGAGACAGTATAGAAAAGTTGAAATTTTGCATAAAATAAGAAAGCAATAATAAACGAATTAGTATCTGTAAACTGGATAAAAGTGAATCTCGACTTTTCCCATTACAGGTATCCTAAAACCATAAACAAATGAAATTCGAAAATAAAGTAGCAATCGTGACAGGTGCTGGCTCAGGCATCGGCAGAGCGACCAGTGTCTTATTGGCCAGCGAAGGCTGTCATGTAGCACTCTCAGACATCAATGAGGCAGGCTTAGAAGTGACTCATGAGCTGATCAAGAATGCAGGTCATCAATCTGAAATCGTCCTGTGTGATGTCGCTAAATTGGCGGACGTCAGACAACTCTTTGATGGTGTAGCGGGCAGGCGGGGTCAGATCGATATCGCTGTGAATAATGCAGGCATTGGTGGAGCACTGCTCTTCACACATGAGTATCCGGATGAGCTGTATGAAAAGGTTATAGCCGTGAATCAAACTGGTGTGTGGTACTGCATGAAGTCCTCCTTAGATCACATGATGAAGCAAGAGTCTGGCGGTGCTATCGTCAATACATCCTCTCTGGCGGGTGTTGGAGCCGCACCTCGGATGAGTGCCTACGCTGCGAGTAAGCATGCGGTAGTGGGTATGACTAAGAGTGCGGCAGCAGAATACGGCAAGATGAATATCAGAGTGAATTGCGTCTGCCCCACGGTCATAGATACGCCTATGGCCGCTGGCATGATCTACGATAACCCAGCGGTCACTGAAATGATGAAAGCCAGTATACCCATGCGTCGATTTGGCGAAGCTTCGGAAGTGGCCAAGACCATCGCGTGGCTGTGCAGTGATGACAGCAGCTACATCACGGGCCATGCCATCCGGGTCGATGGAGGGATGAGGTCATAGGATTGTGGAAAGCGAAGCGGTGACTCCGTACGGGACTCTTCCATAGGTCTGAAAGCGTCATTAGTTAATGCATATCAATTGGATAAGCAGAGCGAAGGTTTTAGTTTTAAGCAAGTAAAAAAAATACGACATGGTCAATACTATAGCATCACCACATTTCACAGAAGAGCATGAAATGTTCAGGCAGAGCCTCCGTACATTTTTGGAGAAAGAAGCCATGCCTCACATAGAGCAGTGGGAAGAAGAAAGGCGCACCCCCAGAGAGATCTGGAAGAAGATGGGCAACATGGGATTCCTCGGTCTGTCATATCCCGAAGAATATGGAGGCTCAGGATTGGATTTCTTCTACGATGTGGTCTTTAATGAAGAACTGGGCAGGACTAACTCAGGTGGATTCGCCATCACCCAGCAGGTAGTGCAGTACATGTCAGGTCCGTACATTCTAAAATATGGATCAGAAGCGCTCAAGAAGAAATATCTACCAGGCCTTATTTCTGGAGATCTGATTTCTTCCATTGGGATTACTGAACCTGGTGCGGGCTCTGATGCGCAGAATATACAGACTAAAGCAGAAGACAAGGGCGATCACTACCTCGTGAATGGATCAAAAACATTCATCACCAATGGTGTCTACGGCGATCTGATCATTACGGTGGTAAAGACGGACCCCTCAGCAGGATCAGCAGGAGTGAGCCTCTTAATCTTAGAACAAAAAATGGAAGGCGTCTCCTCTCGCAAATTGAAGAAACTGGGCTGGCACTGCTCTGATACAGCAGAGCTGAGCTTTGACAATGTGAAAGTGCCTAAGGAAAATCTCATCGGCGAAGAAGGCAGAGGATTCTACTACCTGATGAATGGGCTGCAACTGGAAAGACTCTGCGCCGTGCCAGCAGTCGTCACCGGATGCGAGAAAGCCATAGAGTTATCACTACAGTATATGTCAGAGAGAGAAGCATTCGGCAGACCGATCAATAAATTTCAAGTGCTGCGTCACAGAGTGGCTCAGCTGTCATCAGAGATCGAAGCTCTGAAAGCATTCAGCTATCACTGCTGCAAGATGTATGCAGACGGCATCTATGATGTCAAGCTCTGCAGTATGGCAAAGCTGGTAGCCACTGAGCTGGCCGAAAAGGTCGCAACACAATGCTTACAATTCTACGGCGGATACGGCTTTATGGAGGAATATCCCATGGCCAGAATGTATCGCGATGTGCGTGTCGGCACCATCGGTGGCGGTTCATCAGAGATCATGCGAGAGATCATAGCTAAGATGATCATTGACGATGTGAACTATGAGTCAGCCTCTAAAGGCACCGTGCAAAGAGCTGCATCAAATGGAGCTAAGACTAAAAATGGCGCAGCTTCATCTGAATCTACGGCCGACTCCTTTGAGGATATTTTAGCGGGTGTGAGTCAGCAAGTCAGTAAGACAGATGCCATAGGCAATACGCTTAAATTCGATTTTGGTGGCCAGCAATTATTCATAGATGGTACGGGGGATGCGAACCAGGTCTCCGATCAGAATCAAGACGCTGAGTGCACCATCCAAGTGAGCTTAGAAGATTTTAAAAGATTAGTCGCTGGTAAATTAAATCCGATGGGAGCAGTGATGTCAGGTAAAATTAAGATCGATGGAGATATGGGCGTCGCGATGAAGCTACAGTCGATTTTCTCATAAATTTCGGTACATTTTGCATGGGCTATCATATTATTGCAGCCCTGCATAAAAAATGTAGTTTTGCTGATCTTAATGAAAGTGACGTATTGATATGAGGATAATATTTATCATGGCCATCACCTGCTTGCTACTTCTAAGTTCATTCTCACACAGCTTACAGGGCTTGCAGAAAGGCGATATCGCACCTGACTTCACTGCAGTGGATATCAGCGGCAGAACCGTCAAGTTATCTGATCTCACACAGAAAGGAAATGTAGTCTTACTTTTCTTTAGAGGCTTTTGGTGCAGCGGATGTCATAAAGAGCTAAGTCACTTCACTGATGACATCAGCAAAATCACCGCTAAGGGAGGCCACGTGATTGCTGTCACACCCACGCCTGAGCACTACCCCACACGCCCAGCTAAGAATCCCATGAGAGGACTGTCCATCATCATTGATGATAATCAGAGTATCTTAAAGCAATACGGGGTCATCAGTTCAGAGCCATCAAGCTACCAAAGATCAGAAGGACAAGTGGTCAGGTCTGACTTTACCTTTATCCCTGCTACCTACATCATCAATGAAGATCAAAAAGTGACGTATGCTCACTACAATCCAAAATTCACCATTAATGCATTTGTCGATTCTACCTTGGTGCATCCCTAATGGAATATTAGCCAAGCTTTTATAAGATCGGTCGTGGGTCTTAGGCTGACTCCGATTCGGTCGACACCTTCCAATATCGCTTTCCGTCCAGCGTCCGACCCAATAGCTTCATTCCAAACATCAGCCTACGGAGTGTCGCAGGATCTTGAAAGCTGTGATGAGCATTGAGGATGTCATTAACCTCAGTCTCCGTGTAGTCTCTGCCTGTGGCAAACTGCTCAGCAAGATACCTCAACATCATAGCCTGTTTCTCTTTCTGTCGTTTGCCTGGAAAATGAGAAAACCGTCCCTCCTCATCTAAGTAGCTTTTGAGCTGCAGTAAGTCTTGATTGGTCATGATCTTAAACTTTTATTTTAATGGCCCAGTAGTAAAAGAAGAAGCAGGCAAGCCCTCTTGATTCTTTAGGCTGGTGGCACCCCTATCTGACCAGCCGTATCTGACATAGCGTGGAGCACTGACTTTAGTCGAATACACCACCACTTCATTGCCTTCAATTCTCGCACTGGCAGGTACAAATGCAAAATCAGCACCTGCGATTTCAAAGCCCTCTAATCGAGAAGCGGTGGACTGCAGACCAGAGCCGATCTCATCAAAAGACAGGATCAGCTGCCGCCCCTCTTTACGATGACTGCTGTAGAGAGGTCCACTGGCAGTTAGCTCAGCATCATAATCATGCGCCAGGGCCAGACCCGCAAGCCGACTACCCACATCGTGCTTATTCGCAGGGTGTATGTTATTATAGTCACCTATGTCCATAGTGACCACCATACCCGTATGATCCAGAGCCAAGCTTCTTCTTTGTGCATCTCTCAGTGCTTGCGAAAGATCATCGGACACATCCTCACTGCCATTATATTTATAAGGTGCGATCTGCACGAAATAGAATGGAAAATCACGACCCCATCGTTCTCGCCAGTCAGAGATCATGGCTGGAAATAAACGCTCATATTGAATAGCTCTGCCGACATTGGATTCGCCCTGATACCAGACCGCACCACGCATGGTGTAAGGTATCAGCGGGTGGATCATCGCATTAAAAAGTGTGGAAGGTGTATTCTGATTCACATTGATCAGAGCAGGCCGTGATGAGAAGTCGATATCATCATCACCATATTGATAGAGTTTGCCATCAGCAAATTCTGCTGCGGGAATGTACCGCCACTCTCCTGTCAGATCGACTGATAGCTCCCCTCCATTCATCAGGCCTATAGCACCACTAAAAGCTCCAGGTCCGCCCGTATCAATGGCTTTGATCGAGATGACATTCTTTCCCCGCTTCAGTACTCCTGCTGGAATGGGGTAGCTACGCTTTAGATTATACTTTCCGCTACCGACCATTGATCCGACTAATACCCCGTTAATGTATGTCTGATCCATGTCATCTATCGCTCCCACTTCCAGGCTGTAGTCCTGATCAGTATCCTTTAAGTCAAATGACTTTCTGAACCAAAAGGCGCCATCAAACTCCATGCCTTCATATACATCGAATCTGCCTGGCAGGGATATTTTAGTCCAACTCTGATCAGCGTAAATGGAGTTAGTATAACTATCATCCTGTAGATCTAAATTGCTCCAAGCTTCTTCGCTGTCAGGGATATCAGAGGTCGGCCACTGTTTGTACCAGTTTTCTATTTGCTTGCGTTTTTCGGGTTGATTTAGGATATCCAGAGACTCATCAAAATCACCTAAGGTCCGCAGTTTCTCCTGGCTTGTCCATGCTTCCGCTACAGTGCCTCCCCAAGAAGAATGGATGATGCCAATCGGTACATCAAGATACTCCTGCAGTCGCTTTGCAAAGAAGTAGGCTGTAGCGCTGAAGTCTCCAGCCGTCTGCGGAGTGCATGGCTTCCAGCTTCCATTCAAATTATCTAAGGGCTTTATGGAGTAAGCCATCTGTGCCGTGTACATTCGAATATGTGGATGCTTAGCTGCGTCGATTTCACGCTGGGAATTTTGAATGATGTCTACTGGGGGCCATCCTTTCAGTGGCATCTGCATGTTGGACTGACCTGATGCCAGCCAGACCTCACCGATGAGGATGTCTTCTATCGCAGTTGACTTTGTCGCAGTGGATATCTCGATGCTGTAAGGCCCACCAGCCTGCGGAGTTTTTAGTTTGCCTTTCCATTCGCCATCCTGATCTGCTGATGCAGTAGTCACAGCTCCCCAGCTTGCACTGATCGTGACTTCCTCAGCAGGATCAGCTGTCCCCCAGAGGGCTACCTCATCATTCCGCTGAAGTACCATATGATCTGAGAAAATTGAATTCAGAGATAATCCCTCAGCATCACTTGCTGAGAGTGCCTGCTCTATGGCCTCTTCTATCAGTGTCTCCATGACGGCATAGCCTGCCTGATTAGGATGTACGAGGTCATCAGCTGAGGTGTAGTCTGGCACTTTCAGACCTCCGCTATCATCCACTAAGGCTGAGTAGTAGTCCACGTAGAGAAAGCCTTCTTGCTCGGCGTAGCCTTGTATCATTTGATTCAGGTCTTTGATTTTAGCAGCTGGATTGAGCCCTGGCTTCCATGGAAAATCTGATGCAGGCAGCACCGAGGCCAAGATCACTTTGATCTTATGATAGCTGGCGATTTCTGCCATCGCTTCGATATTCTCTAAGACTATCTCATTAGGCGTATAGCCCGTATTCTGGGCAATGTCATTCGTACCTGCCAAGATGACAACAGCTTGCGGCTGTAGCGCTACCACATCCGTCTTGAATCGTAAGAGCATCTGGGGAGAGGTCTGGCCACTTACACCTCTCGCTATATATTCGCCACTGCTAAAAAATCCTGGACTGTGTACTGGCCAAGCTTCGGTAATGGAATTACCCATAAAGACCACTCGCTTTTCACCTACGGCTGGTGGGCCTAATGCTTCATTAGCTGATCTGAATCGATCGATATTGATGTCATCAGAAAAGTAGCGCCAATCTTTTTTTTCGACAATGGTCTTGCTGCAACTGGAGAGTAGACAACAAATAGTGAATAGATATAAAATGATACTTCTCATGTGCAGCTTTTTTGCTTCTTATAATTTTTACTCTTGTACCCCGATGGCCAGACTACAATACATGAAAATAATAAATATCAGACAGCCTCGATCATTTAAGCGATCTATGTTTGCTAAGAAGCGAAAAGGATTCGGATAATCTCGGATGATACTCTAAAAGATCGTACCCGGATTAAGAATTGCCAGCGGATCCATATTCGCCTTTAAGCTCTTCATCAGGGCGATTTCTGCCGCACTGCGGCAGAGATGTAGGTATGGCTTCTTGTGCTTACCTATGCCATGTTCTGCGGATACGGATCCACCTATGGCTTTTAACTTACCGTACACCAGATCATTGATTTGGCTGATGAGCTGGGGTGACTGGTGAGTCTTGCCGAAGATAAAATGAATGTTGCCATCAGCCACATGACCAAAGGCAAAGCACTCTTCAACATCTTCCATGCGCTTAGCTTCTGCGAGGATGGTACCGATCACTTCTCCAATCAGCGGTATGGGCAGGCTGATGTCAAAGTGTTGGTCATGCCTGCACAATGATTTTAAAACATGGACATCTTCTCTGATGCGCCAGAACCACTGAATATCAGACTCGCTGTGAGCAATGGCAGCGTCAGCCACGATGTCCTGCTCCATCGCCTGCTCTAAGAGATCAGACAGTGCGAGTCTGTCCTTGTCTTGATCACTGCCCAGTGATTCCACTAAGACGTAGTAGGGATAATCATAGGGCAATGGTGGCTTCACACCCGTATCAGGATTAGTGAATGCTCGATAGCTATGATTCCAGATGAGCTCAAAGCCACTGAGATTACCGGCGAGACCTGAATCCATAAATTTTAAAAGCTTCACCACGCGCGGATAGTCATCGACTCCGATGAAGGCGCTGTTGCGACTACGAGGTGCTTCCACCAGCTTCAGCACAGCCTTAGTGATGATGCCCAAGGTGCCTTCTGATCCAATGAAGAGCTGCTTAAGATCATAAGCAGAATTATCCTTGATGATTTTCTTCATGGATGAGATGATAGTACCATCCGCCAGTACGACTTCGAGGCCAAGCACCATCTGGCGAGTCATCCCGAATTTGAATACTCTGAGGCCTCCTGCATTAGTCGAGATGATGCCACCTATCTGCGCCGACCCCTTAGCTCCGAAGTTAAGCGGAAAGAGCATTTCCTGCGCTTTAGCTTGGGCCTGTATCTGCTCTAAGATGACCCCAGACTGGACCGTGATGGTGCGACTCATCACATCGATTTCTTCGATCTCATTGAGCTTCTCCATGGAGATGATGACCTCATGGCCTTGGCTCTCCGTGCTCCCTACGAGATTCGTCAGGCCACCGAAGACGATGACCGGCTGCTGGTGCTGGTGGCATAGCTTCATGATCTCAGATACTTCTTTGGTCGACTTAGGCAGTAGATATGCCTTGGCCAGCAGAGGCTCATCCATTCGCCAGATGTGGGCGTATCGATCTGAGAGGTCCTCTCCCGTAAGCACTCGGTCAGAGCCTAATAGGTCATTTAGTTGCAGGAGTAATTCAGCTATCATAGTCTCGTCATTTCCGTACATAAAGGTAGTGTCTTTGGAATACAGCGTTATGCTTGGAGGAATTAATTATTAGATGACTAAGATACACCATGATAAGCCACACATAACTATCGGCTGATGGGGACTAACTCCCTGACTTCATCCAGCGTCTCCACACCGAGCTGGATCATCACATTGATCAGCTCCTCTCTCAGTATCTGCGTGGTGTGATAGCCGCCCAAATCACCAAGAGCTGCCACGCCATACAGGTAAGCTCTACCACAGAGCACAAAGTCTGCTCCCAGATTTATCGCTCTCAGAATGTCCAATCCAGAGCGGACCCCACTGTCAAAGATGATCTTGATTTGATCAGATACAGCTGCTTTTATAACAGGCAGTGCTTCTATCGAGCTGAGGCAGCCGTCAAATTGTCTGGCACCATGATTGGATACGACGATACCGTCAAAGCCATAGTCTACAGCCTTCACTGCATCTTCTTCGTGGATGATGCCCTTTAGTAATATGGGTCCTTGCCAATAATCCCTGATTCGCTGGACATACTCCCATGATAGATTGCCTCCCACAGAATCTTGCATGAATGCACCTACCGAAATCATATCACGAAAACCAGTAAGTTCTTCTACTGTCCTTAGTCTCGGCAGTCCAGCTTTCAATGTCTTCTGTGTCCAGCGTGGATGGGTCATAGCTTGCCAGACGAATGAGGTGTGATGACTGGGGGCATGGTGACACCCGCCCGCTTAGACCGCTGGCGTCTGCTGGGAGTAGGGATATCCACTGTGACCAGCAGGGTCTTATAGCCAGCTTGCCAAGCGCGATCCATCAGCTGATGAGCATGCCCCTCATGTCTTGGTGTATATAGCTGAAACCAAGCTCTGCCGTCGGTATAAGGTCCCACAGTCTCAGGTGTCTGGGTTGCCACTGTACTCAGGCTACTCGGTATTTCATATTTTGCAGCAGCATAAGCTAATATCTCTTCCGCATGAGGCCAGATCAAGCCAGTGAGACCGATGGGTGCCATGCCATAAGGAGCACTGTAGGTCTCTCCGAATAGCTGGGTGCTGATGCGAGGGCTCAAGTCTCCTCTGAGAAATTGTGGTTTGTAACAAATCTTTTGCAGATCGACAATATTTTGATCCAAGCTCACTTCTTCATCTGTGCCAGTTTCTAGGTAAGCCAAGCTAACTGCCGGAAGTCGCTGCATGGCCTTTCGTCTGAGATCTTGTACCGCTGGTAACTGATTCATCAGTTTTATCTTTTGCTTCTGGTATCTTTCAAAAGCCTTTTCTAAGCTGGCCTTATTCATAGCTCTCAGGTTTCCATGGAGATAATCTGGGTAGCCAGCGGGGTACGTGCTTTACATATGTGGCATATTCATCTCCAAATTTTCGCAGCAGCTCGGGCTCTTCTCGTAGTATGAAGTAGAAATGATTCAAGATGACAAAACTAATATTCCATAGTAAGATGACAGTGGAATGAAGAAGTAGAGCCATACCAAGCAGGATGAGGTTCACGCCCAGAAGCATAGGGTTTCGGGTGTATCGGTATAGACTTACAATGACCAGATTTTGAGTTGGATTCCAAGGCGCCAGGGTGCCCTGCCCTATTTTTACAAATAGTATGATCGACTTAATGAACAGTCCTAATCCGATGACCGCGATTATGATGCCGATCACTGTAATTGGGGGACTCAGGTCATTCCACATTTGAGGCTCTTCGATCTGAAATAAGTAGCTTAGACAGAAAGGAACCACAACGATAGCCATAAACGGCAGCTGCAAGACAGCTTTCAAATGTTCTATTAGAGTCGGCGATTTTGATATTCTAAGGTCCATGCTTCATCTCTAAGATACGATATATCTACAGGACCGCGTAAAATCCATATAGTCATAAATCATTAGTCCAAGATGTGCATGCAGTGCGGTCAATCTTACATCGAGAAAGTATTGGCAAAGTGATCAGAAATCAAAAGCACCTAGCATTATCAGATCATTGTTTATATTCGTCCTGAATCAAAACAAATATCATGTCACATGATATCGTCATCAGTGGTACGGGACTGTGGGTACCAAACTCAACATTGACTAATGAAGAGCTGGTAGAAAGCTATAATCAACATGCAGATCTCTACAATGAAGAGCACTCCAGCGACATTGCAGCTGGTGTCAAAGAGGCCAAAGCACATTCTTCTGCCGCCTTCATAGAGAAAGCCTCCGGAATCAAAAGTCGGTACATCTACCAAAAAGATGGGGTGCTCGACACTGCGCGCATGCGACCATCGATCCCAAGACGAAACGATGAGGATATCTCTGACCAAGCGGAGATGGCCATCAAAGCTGCCAGACGAGCCATGGAAGCGGCTAATAAGACGGCGGATGATATAGATGCCGTCATTGTAGCCTGTGCGTATACTCAAAGATCCTATCCCGCCATAGCCATTGAAGTGCAACACCAATTAGGTATAGAAGGGTTTGGCTTTGATATGTTAGTGGCATGTTCTGCTGCCACCTTTGCGCTACATCGAGCCTTTGAAATGGTCAAATCAGGTACCTGTCGATGTGTGCTCGCGATCAATCCTGAACTCACATCTCCGCAAGTCAACTATAAAGACCGAGACAGTCATTTCATATTTGGAGATGTAGCCGTCGCCACTGTTGTTGAGAAAGTAGAGACTTGCACAGCTAAGCACGCTTTTGAAATACTCAGCATCAAGGCCCTGACCCAGTACTCCAATAACATCAGATCTAATTTTGGCTACGTGCTGAATGCCAATGACACAGACCCCCTGGCCAAAGATCAATACTTCTCACAGAAAGGCCGGACCGTATTCAAAGAGGTCTGCCCCATTGCCGCAGAACACATCAGCCAGCACCTATCAGACACAGATCTGACAAATGACCAAATCAGCCGCTGGTGGCTGCATCAGGCTAATATCAATATGAACACTCTGATCTGTAAGCTGCTCTTGGATCGGCAACCATCCAAAGAAGAAGCCCCAATCGTGCTGGATGAATTTGCTAATACGGCGTCTGCAGGATCATTGATTGCTTTTAATCGATTTCATCAGGATCTATCTTCGGGTGACTATGGTGTCATCTGCAGTTTTGGAGCAGGCTATTCCATTGGAAGCTTGATCGTAAGAAAAGTATGAGTACAGGATGTGATAGCCTGATATAGACAACGAACATCTCATGGAAGAATTGACTCCCTTAGACCATATCATCATCGCTTATCGAGAGCTGATTGATAAGCAATACGACTATGAGAATTTGTCACAGTCCTATGATATTCCAGAAAGTTTTGGTGCTGATCAGGTCAATGCATTCAGAGACTACTTCTTAGAATACATCTATCCACACCCCGACCAGCGCAAAGAGCTGAATGACGCCTTCTCCAGTCTGGATAACTACATCAAGCAGCCAGAGAAGCTACTACGGCTGCTATTGGATTCTGCCAGCTTAGTTTTTAAATACGGCCGTTCATTACCTAAGATTCTGTCAGCGGGTATCAAGGCTCTGAAGTCATATCGAGCTGCCTCCCAGTTTGAGCTGCGCTTAGTGCAAGAGGCCAAAGCGCTCAGTATGTCTGGACCTTATTCTAATGCTGATATGAGGCGCCTGATTGCCAGTTTACCCAAGGCCGAGATGCAGGCATTCATCAATAGTACCAAACAATTATTTGAAACCATCCACGACCGGGCGCTGGTAAAGAAGATTAAAAACATCGTGGCGACGCTCATCGAAAAGATGGAGAAGAGACCAGTGATATACTCTACTGCAGAAATAAAAGGCATGTCCATCGGTAGAGATATCATCAGCAAAGGAGACTCTTTGTTCGCATCTTTGGAGCCCGACCACCAGAAGCTTCTCATTGAGATGGTCGTCAATATCCAATTGGATTTTTTGGATGATATATATGCCTCTGTTTCTTAGCCCTATCACTAATACCATTTTGTCCGAATGCCGATAGACTGGTCAAATACAATAGGGCCGTTTTGTATTATTTACGTATTTTAAATCTATCAAAACAAAACGATGTCCTTATGAATTCGAAAATACAATTAGGCTTACGAGTGTTGTTCGGTCTTTTTTGCCTCATATTTGGCCTCAACAAATTTCTTCATTTTATGCCCTTTCCACCTATACCTGGTGATGGAGGCACGCTGATGGGCATCTATGCTACATCAGGCTTCCTGACGATCATTGGTGTATTAGAAATCTTGGGAGGCTTAGCCCTGCTGGTCAATAAATTCGTTCCACTAGCATTGATCATATTAGTCGCTATCATGTTCAATGCCTTTCTATTTCATGCACTTCATGATCTTGCTAATATTGCAGGAGCTGTCGTCGGTCTTTTGATGAGTGTCATCTTAGTCTGGATCTATCGAGATC
>CALFUK010000063.1 GCA_937929945.1 uncultured Saprospiraceae bacterium | reverse complement strand
TCCTCTGGATCATGGCGAATGTTTAAGAGATTGTATGTACAGCTGTATTTGTCTCCTGCGGTGAGCATGAAGTCCTGCTTAGCTTTGGTACCGTCTGCATAGCTGGCTGGTTCCCATCGTGGCATCTGACAGACGGCTTTGAGTAATACCTCATTGATCTCATTGCTTTGCTCTGGGTAGACCTCAAGCGCAGCGCCTGCAATGTGCGCATCGATGACTTGACCCTCCTCGTCAATGGTAAACTGTACTGCATGCACTCTGTGCTGCTTAAAGGCTGATGCTGCTATGCGGTCTACTGCCTGCTGCTTGATATAGAGATCCATGGCTGCTGGACCACCTGGAAAAGTGGCCTCCTGATCAGGGTTGATGACAAATGTAAAATCAAACTCCTGAGGGTCATTGTGGCTGAGCGTATTGTCTGGCATGTACTTGACGCTGACTGCTACATCTGATCCAATGTCAGTGGTGCGAAGATGTGTCAGTTGCTCTGGGCTAAGGGTGTCGTCCAGTGCGGTAGCTGTCCTGGTCTTTCCCGCATAGGTGGTCACTATGGACACAGAGATGAATTCCTTGACCCATGCTGGCCGGTAGTGCGGATGTAAGTCGCTGATGCTGGTCGCCACGGCAAGTTCAGCTTGATCAATGGATAGTGGCTGATAGACCCGGTTCACATCGAAGCTGAGATCAAAACCTGGATCCTCTTGTGCAAAGGCACAGCAGATAAGAAGGGCTACTGCATAGCTACAGGTCTTTATGGCTCGGGTAATCATAGGGCTATTTTAAAGGGTTATGCATACTTCTTTTTCAGGGGCCTGCATCAATCGCAGACTGATGACAAATGTATATGCTCATCAGCGAATAGTCAATCTGCCTTTGGTAAAATAGTGTAAAATCAGTGTAAATGCCTGTTTTTGCAGTGTATATTCCTATAGATTTGTTCTATGAGGATACATGATGTCATGTTTTTCTGTCGAAGACTAGGCTTGATGTTGCTCGCCTTGGTTATTCTAGTGAGTTCCAGCCAGCCCGTTGATGAGGCACTCAAAGACAAGCGCGACAAGCTCATGATGAGAGAGGTCGGACATGCAGTACTACTCTGTATGGGTGACCAGTCATCTCGCATCTTGCCCATCGAAAAGGAGGGGGATCGCTTCAAGCTTTCTTTTTCGACTGCGCTCTCCATTGACCCTGAGGACATCATTTTGGCCTTTGATCGTGTGATCACAAAGAATGGTCTAACACACAATCTCTTGGTAGAAATAGAGCACTGCAAATCCAAAGAGGTCCATCACATCTTTGAGGTGGGTCCACACGTCAGAGCTGGAGAAATCGCTTGTGGTGGACGTGTGCTTCCTGAAGATTGCTATGCCCTTCTCGTGACAGCGGTGCCTGTACCAGCTGCAGCGCCTGCTGCTACAACCCAACCTAAGACGTCTCCCTGGTCCATATCATATAGTATGTCGCTGATGGTCTTAGTAGGAAGTCTTGGATTACTCAGTCTGATGATCTATCGTAGAAGAACTCTCTATGGCCTCGAAGCTCAAGCCACCGACATAATCAAGCTCGGAGACTCAGTGTATCGTCCCCAAGCCATGACCCTGTCATATGATGAGCATCAGACCTCTCTATCGCACAAGGAATCCAGGCTACTCCAGATACTCCATGAATCGGCTAATACCACAGTAAAGCGAGAAGTCCTCCTCCGCCAAATCTGGGGTGATGAAGGCCACTACACAGGCAGAACATTAGATGTATTCGTCTCCAAGCTCCGCAAGAAGATAGAGCCCGATGCGCGGCTGGCGATCGTCAACGCCCGTGGCGTCGGTTATAAGTTAGTCATTCGGTAATTCGTCCATCGCCTATGTTAATCAAGTCGTGATTGGATAAGGTCTAGTCCTTCTGAATCTGCCTGTGCAGCGCTTACCGGACTAAAAGGTTAATTTCAGAATATGGCACAGGTGTCACACCACTGTACCCCGCTCTACAGCAATCTCAAGGAAATCGATAGAAAAAGCTGTTGAGACATCCAATGGTTTTCGTTTACTAAATAAATAATGAAGGCCTGTATTATAGGCCGTAAGGCGGAAACAAACACCACTCTGACTGTTTAAAAAACCCCAAGAAAAATAAGCTGAGTAAACCTTTAAAAATGAAAACCCAATCTAAAGGTAAACGTGTTCTCCTCCTCTGTCAGTGAATAATAGGGCTGCAGGACCATAGTGCCTAAGAGATCAAACCAAAGGCCAATCGTCTGACTCGATGACCAAGGCTCATCAATCTCTTCATCAAAATAGACTCTGCCGACGTCGTAGCCTGCCACGACTCCAATGTCCATGGGTAAGATGTTATTTTGCCAGCCGATGAGCTTCATCCTAAGGTCTATCTGATTGTAAACGGTTGCATTGCCTCTGTATCTCTGGTTTCGATAGCCTCGCAAGCCTCGATCATTACCCAGTGCGGGGTATTGGTAGAATTGGCGATCTCCATACGATCTCATGTATCCAAAACTGTGTGCCAAGATCAGCTTGGGCCTCGTCAGTAGCTGGATGTAGCTCTGGGTCTGAACATTGTATTCGGTGACTGTTTCATCTTTGCTCAGCTCCCTGATGTGAACAGCATCTGCTGAGAAGACAAAGCCATTCGACGGAAAGTTTGGGCGATCCACGAAGCCCACTTCAAAATCTAACATGGCTCCGGCATAGTGGCGACTGGCTAATGCATTAGGTGTGAACAGCTCACTTTCGTCTTCCACCACCCTGCCTGGTGTGCTGCTGATGTCTCGGTATCTGTAAGTCGGGCCCAGGTCCAGCCGAATTGATTTACCGCTTTTTAATCTGATTAAGGGGCTGACGTTTACATGCTTCATACGGACCCAATTGTACTCTAACTCTCGCCCGGGGTTCTCACTGCTGCCTCCTAAACCAAAGTTGTTTTCGTAGTAGGGAAAATTCACCTCGACCTGTGGAGCAAAGTCAAGGCTTCCGATACCAGCGGGAAAGTGAGCTTGATAACTAAACAGCAGCGTATTCCTGCTGCCAGGTGCCACACTCAGAGATAGCTTTTGCTTGGATTGATAAGGTTCTTTTCTCCAGCCGTGATTCGTCCATGCATAGGATCCGCCGATCCACACACCATCATCGACACTGTAGCCTAAATTGATCCCTGGCAGGCTCGTATTGTATTGATAGCCGTGTCTGTCATACTCATTATTACCCAGCACATCTGAAGTCATATCTGATACGGGTCCAGTCCAGCTCATGCCGTCCAGCTCATCATAGACTGATACTTTTTTCTGTGTCTGGTTCTCTAGTGTGTCATCTCCTTCACCACCAATGGCCCTGAGCTTTATCGCCTGCTGATCGACACCAAAAATAATAAATTGGTCTTTTCCTCTGAGGCCATAGAGCCTGATCTCCTTCGTCTCTGATGGGTAGAATCGGCGCTCATACCGCAGTAGGTCTCCCTTCTTTTTTCTAAGCACATAGTGTCTGATGATGACACTTCCATCGGCACGCTGATCCACCTCGAATCGATCCGCATCATCAGTGCCCGAGATCTCTACTTCTTTAGATAGAAAGTCATACAGTCGGCGGCTGATGTCTAGCAGATTATCTCTTCTAGCTCTCAAAGTCTCTGCCAGCTCAGACACATCACTCATTCGCCTGATCTCTGGGGGAAACTGCAGCATCGCAGCATCAATCACTTCATCTGTGATGGCTGCCTGCAGCTGGCGGATCTGTACTTCCCATTGCGGCCAGCTCAGCTCGTGCAAAAAGTATCGGTCAAAGTGCCGTGCATTAAATGCCAGATGCTTGACTGCCTTCACATCTTTTTTCATCGTCTTGAATTGCTTCAGCATGAAGGTCGAAATGTACCATGGTACGACACCCTTGAATTTGTAGAAAGCTTGATCTCGATCTCGCGGAATCGGGCGGTAGACATTTTTATCACCTTCTTGGAATTTAGCCCAACGCCACTGATCGTCATGTCGGTCCCAATCGTGGATGAGCAGATCGAATACGCGCGACCGTAGCACCCACTTCTGATCTACGTATTGATTTTTCTTCGTTGTCAGCACGTCTATGAGGTCGGCATAGCTGATGATCTTAGAAGTATGGCCAAACTGTGCGGCATCACTCCAGTCACCTGCGGGTCTTTCTTCTAAGAGAAACAGCTCTTCAGGAAACTGACTGTTATAATTACCCAGACCTGCTTGGTGTTGTAAATACACCAGCTTAGGGTCAGTGTAGAAGATACCCGCAGCCTGGGACAGTGTATGGATCACCAGTGCATTATAGGGATGGCTGGCACTATTCTGATCCGCTATGACATCGACTAATTTAAGGTTTTGAAATTCCGGTGGAATAACCTTGGTGTAGTCTTTCTTGATTGATCGGAGGATGTATTGTTGTTTATTCTCTCGCTCCATCCTGAGAGAATTAGACGCCATGCCGCCTCCTTTTTTAATGGGCGTGAGTCCTCCCAGCTTAGTCTCCAGGTCGATGATCTCTGCCTTGACCGGCGTGGCCCATATGTCTCTATACTGCGGGCCGAGAAATGCTCTTTTGATCGGTCCAGCGCCGAAGCTGGAGCTCGCTGCGACGGTCTTATATTTCTCCGTGACTGGTGGGTATCGCTGTTGCTCGGGGACTGTCCCTGCTCTGGGCTGCCGCAACTGAGTACGGTACTCTAAGATGGGCGTTTGCCCGAAACCTGCTACCGTATACATTTCTAACCAAGATTCGCTGTTCTCGTAAAAGTTGACCTTAGCAAATCCTCGTGCGTCTCTGGCATAGCTGGCATCACCGCCACGCTGAGTGTAATCCCTCCTGCTGCCGCCTCCGCTCACGATGTATTTTATTCGATCCGAATCAAAGTACTGGAGGCCGTGGTCATGTCCTGAGGCAAATGTCACATTGATGCGCAGCCGCTTAGCTACACCATCCAAGCCCTGCATCAGCTCCTGATTCTTGATGTGAGTGATGTCTTGCTTGCTGCCCGTCACATTTCTAAATATGGGATACAGTGATCCTATGATGGGCAGGGGTATCCATAGATTTTGCTTGATCTCGGTGAGCGGAAAAAGATGGTGCTTCAGGCTAAAGTTTCCGCCATGCTTACCACTGCTTTTTATAGGATGGTGCAGCATGACGACGATTTCATCATTCTTGTACTGTACGAATATTTCCTCGATACGTTTGAGTAAGTCGGCTCTTGACTGGACGTCGCATTTCCGATTCATTTTCTTCTCCCCTTCCCAATCTTGCAGCCACCACTGTGAGTCTAAGAATACATAAACCAGCTTTCGATTGATCTCGACCACCTGAGGATCTGCACAGGCGTCCTTGGGATAAAATTTGATCTTGTTTTGTGCTGCCAGCTGGTGATCCTTGATGTAGTCAGCTTGCCGCAGGATCGCTTTGCGGCCACCTGATTGATGTCGATTCCAATCGTGATTCCCAGGTATGAAGTAGGTCATTCCCTGGTGTGCTTGGGAGACGGATAGCTGGGCATCTAAAGTCCGCTCAGCCATCTCCCTATCACGGTCATCTTTTTTCGGCAAGCCCCTCGGATAGACATTGTCACCCAGATAGACCAGGCTGGTCTCTCCTGTTTCTTGGCTCAATAATGTTGCTGCTGCATCTAGCACATAGTTTCGCTGCTGGATGGTATCGTCTAACTCGCCAGCATCGCCGATCAGATAAAGAGTATGGATGAGCTTATTCTGACCATCAGGTTCTTGGAGCTGCCAGGTC
>CALFUK010000062.1 GCA_937929945.1 uncultured Saprospiraceae bacterium | reverse complement strand
CAAAACCAAGTCTCTGGAGGACTGCCCGTGAGAATGTCTGTCCATGGGGGCTACCAGATCAATCTTGACCCATCACTCCGAAGGACATGGCAGGCATACATAGCACCTAATTTCATGTATGTGCAGCAGGCTAATCTCAGTCAGCTGAATATGGGAGCTGTTGCAGGATTCCGTCAGTTTTTTGTGGGCGGCTGGTTTAGGCATGCCTTTGGTAATCCTGATGCTGTCATCGCTTCAGTCGGTACCTCTGTGGGGAAGATAAAATTCAGTTACAGTTTTGATTTTACGATATCGGGGCTGTCAATAAATAATACGCAAGGAGCCCATGAAATTGGGATTATTTATAATTTTGCACCCATTAGCAAGAAAAAGGTTGACCTTAACGACTGTTTCAGCATTTTTAGGTGATCAGTCTGTACTAAAACTCAAATTTCAACGTATAACATAGCACATAACTCTGATAAATCTTATAATGACAAAGCAGTTTACTTTTTTACTGATAATAGCCGCCGCACTTCTTACTTCTTCGTGTAATAGAAAAGGAGGAGCTAAATCATCCAGGGATGATTATACTGGGTGGAAGTACAATGACCAAGAATGGGGTGGATTCGAGAAGAAGGACTACGAAGGCCAGGTAAATGCACCTAATATGGTCTTGATTGAAGGTGGTACGTTTACGATGGGGCAGACAGATCAGGATGTCACATTCGAATGGAACAGTCTGCCACGCCGAGTCACAGTTTCTTCATTCTATATGGATGAGACTGAGGTATCTAACTCTGGATGGAGGCTTTATACGGACTGGCTCAAAAATACCTATGTGAGTTATCCTCAGGTAGTGTTAGATGCACTTCCAGATAGTCTGGTATGGAGAGAAGAATTAGCTTATAATGAGCCTTTTGTAGAGACTTACTTCCGACATCCAGCTTATGATGACTATCCAGTGGTCGGTGTGTCTTGGGAGCAGGTAGAAGACTATTGTGTCTGGCGTACTGATCGAGTGAATGAGATGCTTCTTATTGAAAGAGGTATTCTTAATCCTTCTCCTGATGCAAAAGATTCTGACGTTTTCACTTCGGGGTCTTATTTAGCAGGGCAATACCAAGGAAATGTTAGAAAAAATCTGAAAGATTATTCTACTGGTGGAGAGCGTCCAGTTTCATTCACTGATGGTATTTTGATTCCATCATTTAGATTGCCATCAGAAGCGGAGTGGGAATACGCCGCCTTAGGCTTACAGGGTAATCAGTCTTCAGACAGAGACGAGCTGATCACAGATCGAAAAATATATCCATGGAATGGTACATCCGCTAGATATCAAAAACGGAATAAGCACCAAGGGGATTTTTTAGCCAACTTCAAGAGAAGTCGAGGTGACTACATGGGAGTCGCTGGTAACTTAAATGATAATGCACACATTACGGCGCCAGTTAGATCTAATTGGCCCAATGATTATGGTCTCTATAACATGTCTGGTAACGTGAGCGAGTGGGTAGCTGATACTTACAGACCATTGACAAGTCAGACGCTTAGAGACTCTGAGAATCATGATTTGAACTCATTCAGGGGTAACCTATATAGAGAGTTAGTTCTTGATGAAGATGGCAGACCAGTCGAAAAAGATAGTCTGGGTCGATTGAAATACAGATATATTGATGATGAAGAAATTGGTGGAAGGGAGAATTACAAGAAAGCTAATCTCATCGACTACTTGGATGGAGACGATGATGAGATGGTATCCTATGAATATGGTATACACAGTCTGATCAGTGATAACTCAAAAGTCATCAAAGGTGGATCATGGGCGGATAGATTATACTGGCTATCACCAGGTACGAGAAGGTTTAAAGACGGTGATAAGTCAGATAAGACGATCGGCTTCAGATGTGCGATGACCAGAGTCGGATCTCCAGGCGGTAATAATGCTCCAGGTGGTCAATACTTTGACGAGAAAAGGAAAAAAGTAAAAAGAAGATACAAGTGATCTTATTTCTTTAAAAAAAGTAAAGCCTTCTCAATTAGTTTTGGGGAGGTTTTTTCATTTAAGCTATGATCGATACACAGCGTTTATATCAATACTTTCAAAAATCAGAGAATAGAGTTTACACAGATACTCGAAAAATCGAACAGGGTAAGCCAGGCCTCTTTTTCGCACTTAGTGGAGATCACTTCAATGGCAACCGTTTCGCCAGTCAAGCCATTGAGAAAGGCTGTCCATATGCCATTATTGATGATCCAGTATATCAAAATGGTGATCAGACCATACTCGTGGATGATTGCTTGAAATCTCTGCAGGCTGTAGCCTCCTATCACAGACAGCACATGGGAGCGAAGATCATCGCCATCACGGGCTCCAATGGTAAGACTACCACGAAGGAGATACTTCATGCAGTCCTGTGTACGACTTACCAAGTAGTAGCTACTCAGGGCAACTATAACAATCATATCGGTGTGCCGCTGACCCTTCTGCGCATCGAGCCAGGTCATGATTATGCTATCGTAGAGATAGGGACCAACAGCCACGGAGAAATCAGATTTTTATCAGAGTTAGCCGATCCTGACTATGGACTGATTACATCCATAGGTAAGGCACACTTAGAGGGATTAGGCTCTATAGCAGGTGTAGCCAAGGAGAAGCTATCCTTATTCGACTATCTGGTGGAGAAGGATGCTACTGTCTTTCACCAGAGCTCTAATACCTGGATGCAGAAGTACTTCGAAGCTAAGTCCTACCCTGAAAGAATCGTCTACGATAGCAATGACGGAGCAGATTATTCGATCAGTGTAAAAGAGCAATTTCCCTCAATTTCCGCTACCATAAGCAGTCAGGGGAAAGAGTATGACCTTCATTCTGATCTATTTGGTCAGCATAATCTGTTGAATATTTCAGCAGCCTGCTGTATCGGCCGGCACCTTCATGTACCGATAGAAGATTGTCTACATGCAGTGAATTCACTGAGACTTAGTAATAATCGGACGGAGAAGTTAGAATGGAAGGGGGGACAAATATACCTTGATGCCTATAATGCGAATCCGTCCAGTGTGAAAGAAGTCGTGACGGCTTTCTCTGATACAGACTTAGATCAAAAATGGTTAATTCTGGGAGACATGTACGAGCTGGGACCAGATGAGATAGAAGAACACCAGGGCATTGTCGATCTTTTGACACAGTCATCTTGGGCGAAAGTGGTATTAGTCGGAGAGTTGTTTGGACAGGCCAATAGACCTGACTCCTTTCTTCATTTTAAGGACTTTAGCTCTTGTCAAGAGTGGTTTCAGCTCGCTACAGTCGAGAATGCACACATCCTGATTAAAGCTTCAAGAGGTATGGCTTTAGAGCGCTTAGTTGTTTAGGTCATCTGATAAAATCAATAGAGATCCAAGATCTTCATTAACCTGTCGGAATATTTTCCATTTTTTGCATTTTCATAATCTGCTGGACTGCAGGCAATTAGGTCGTCAGCGGACTCAGTCACGCTACACCACCACCGGTTAGACTGGTTCTCATTAAAGAAGTGAATCGGAGTGTCCACGCCTTCTGGATAGACGACATATTCTTTTTTCTCTGATAATGCTTCATCCTTATCTGACTTAAAGGATGTACCCTCTATGTAATACCACAGAAGCGTGGCTATGGCATCGTAGTATTTACTTTCTGCAAGATTATTGAAGTTGATGCTTGTTATTTCCAGTGAGGTCAGGTGATTGCTCGCACCAATGTACTTCATGAGTTGGCAGGCTTCTTCCATGTATAGGCCATTGGACGAGGAGCCGTGGTCTCCAGGAAGATCGGCATGACGAATGACATTCAGGTCAAACACGACATTTCGTGATTCTCTCAGTATGACCTCTGCTATGCTGATGTCATTTCTGATGTCCGACAGTCTCATGAAGTTAAAAAGGCTGTTCGCACAGTTTTCATAAGCTTCCAAATTACAGAGGTGTTTCTGTAAGCCTACGATGCTAATTTGATCATAATCCAAAGTTTCAAATACTTGTGACGGGATGATCTCTAAGGTATTAGTGATGTAGCCTCGACTGACAGGTTTTGAAGAATCACATGGGGCATCTGTGTCTGAAAGGTCACTACTCAATGTGATATGAGTGGCCTTGTCCTCTGTATCGGTCGCATCAAGATTTGTCGCTCCTGCACGTGATTTATAAAAGCCGCATGCTGAGATTTGACACCGATGATGAGCATTCATAGCTGATAGTTTTAGCCATATCTGCTCCATGTTTTTATGATAAGCTGAGATATTTATCTGATCCATCGTAGAATTCGATGAGGTATCTCTTTTGACAAAAGAGGCTATTTTACCCTTAGAAAGTGGGCTAAGAGCATCAGAAGATGAAATTAAATCACAATACATATTACAATAAATTATAATATAAATCTATCACTAATTGAGCGATTTATCTATATCGCGTGATTTATTTTTGGAAATTTAGACCTCAACGAGTCATTCTGTAGTCTCAAAAAGGGAATGCTATTGTTGACATAATGATGTACAGCTCTAGTTCTTAAGCATTGACGCTGCAATGCTATTTTCGCTTTTATCAATTGGATGAATATTATTATTGCAAATGTTTTAGTATTTTGCATATGAAGTAGAATTATTTCGATAGAATATCTACATCATGTTTTGCCCCCTTAGCAGAGTTTCTCAATTTTATACTTATGGATAAGAATAGATTATTTATTTTAATTGGCTTGCTACTGTTTTTGACCGCGCTAAGCGCTCAGGATATAGATCTGGACGATATTAGAATCATTTCTGATGAGATGACTAAAGATTCAGATCAAAACAGTGCTTGGCGGACGGGACAATACCCTTACTCAGCAAAGCCTAAAAACGCTTTAGAGTTGGGAATTCATGTTGGCAGTTATCAGATTAATGGTGACATCCCATCAGGGAGCATCATTTCTCCGTTTGGGATTGGCCTGCATATCCGAAAATCCATTAATTATTATTTCTCTTGGAGATTAGATGGCATCTATGCCAAAGACAAAGGATTAGATGGACGCCGCACCTCAGTAAATGTGCTTGCCCTGGATAATCCTAATCTTGGTGATCAGCTGATCAATCAATATGGAGGAGACGGAGTTGCCTTCAGAAACTACAACACCAGAAACTTAGGCGCTAATTTCAATTTGATTCTTAATGTTGGCAATCTGCTGTTTCATAAACCAAACAACAAGTGGAACTACTACACAGGTGTCGGTCTTGGTATCATGAATGCCAAGGTCCAAATCGATTATTTTGATGAAAATGGTTCGGCTTACAACTGGGGTCCTGTAGGAGACTTAGGTGCTCCCAATACAAAAGAAAAGAGATCAAGGATCAAAGACATCTTGGATGGTGATTACGAATCCAGCTTTGAAAATGAAAGAGATGTGCCTGGCTTACTCAATGACAGCGGAAAATGGTTCCCCCAGTTTAGCGGGATAGTCGGTGTATCGAGAAAATTCAGCCGAAGATTTAACCTATCTCTCGAACATCAGATACTGGCACAAGACTATGATAAGTTAGATGGGCATGAGTGGAGGACGACTGTAGATCAGACGAATGACTCTGACATCATCCACTACACGAATCTTAGATTAGGTATCAATCTAGGTAAATTCGATAAGCGGACAGAGCCATTATATTGGGTCAATCCTTACGAAGCAGCACTCAATGATATCGCAGCACTCAAGACTAGACCAGAGCTTGATCTAACTGATACAGATGCGGATGGCGTGATCGATATGCTCGACGCTGAGCCAGCTACCCCCGCAGGCTGCCCAGTAGATACGAAGGGTGTCACCTTAGATAGTGATGGTGACGGAATAGCTGACTGCGAAGACCCAGAGATATACTCGCCTCCAGGTTATAAAATAGAAAATGGAATTGCAGAAATACCAGAACCTGAAATACTGACAGAAGAGGACGTCATAAGACTCATAGGAGAGAATGCTCCCAGACCGACCGTCGTAGAAACAGGATGTGGAGAGTGGTTCTTACCCATGATTCACTATGATCTGAATAAGTATAATGTCAAGCCAGAATTCTTCGGGCACCTACATCATGTAGCGACAGTCATGCAGCAGTGTCCTGAGATCTGTGTCGCAGTCCATGGCCATACGGATAGCAGAGCCTCAGATGAGTATAATCAGGCACTATCTTATAAGCGATCTAAGGCAGCCATCGATTATCTCACGGCTAACTATGGAATAGACAGAAGCCGATTGAAGCTGATGTACGGTGGTGAGTCATCCCCGCTCAATACGAATACGGGAAGTGCATCACATATGATGAATAGACGTGTAGAGTTCAGAGTTTGTGTCAATGGAGATAATGATATGGCTGAGCCAGAAGGTGCGAGTCGAAGTGTAGGTAGCGGTACGAAAGTCAGGGGAAACAAGAATTCGGGATACTAAAAGTTAATCAGTATAATGATGATACTAAAACACCCTCTCCCATATGGACAGCTGGAACTGGAGCAGGATCGAATACAGATATTCGATACTGCACATCAAGTAAAAAGGGTGGAAATAATTGCATCATCTACTTTTATATTTTTCGGAGCATTGAGTTGTTTTACCACGATTTATAAGGGAGCCGGTTTTCCAATATCA